>JADZEM010000197.1 GCA_020850535.1 Chloroflexota bacterium | reverse complement strand
GTTCCCGACGGCCGTCGCGCAGCGACTGAATGACTGTAGGCGGGGACTTCAGTCCCCGACCGCCCGTTCCATGATGCTTCGGGAACACCAGCGAACATGCAATTGCCCTGGCGTGAGGGGCGGGCCGGGCTACCATCTTCCCGGGACATGGGCCTCTCCCGACGGCCGTCGCGCAGCGACGGCGTGACTGTAGGCGGGGGTTTCAACCCCCGACTGCGCGCCTCGTCGCGCTTCGGGGACACCAGCGAACATGCAATTGCCCTGGCGTGAGGGGCGGGCCGGGCTACCATCTTCCCGGGACACGGGCCTCAACGAGGAGCACTATGAAGATTGCCAGCATCGAGACCTTCCTCTGCGACGCCGGCTGGCGCGCCTGGGTCTTTGTGAAGGTCGAGACGGACGACGGCCTCGTCGGGTGGGGCGAGTGCAGCGATGGCCGGATGCCACGCGCTCTGGCGGGGGCGGTTCTGGACTTCACGCCGTACCTGCTCGGCGAGGATCCGCGCCACGTCGAGCGGCTCTACTGGCTGATGTACCGCATCAGCCGCCAGCATCTCGGCGGCTCGGCGCACCGCGCGATGGCCGGCATCGAGCTGGCGCTCTGGGACATCAAAGCGCGGGCGCTCGGCGTCTCGGTGTCCGAGCTGCACGGCGGCCCGCTCCGCGACCGTCAGCGTGTTTACTGGTCGCACTGCGGCACGGTGCGCGCCACCAACTGGCAGCAGGCCGGCACGCCCCCGATCCGCACCTACGACGACATATCCACGCTCGGGCGGGAGGTCGTGGCGCGGGGGTTCACGGCCCTCAAGACGAACATCGTGATCCCGGGCGACCCGGCCGTCGTCTACTCGCCGGGCTTCGACCGCTCCGGCGAGAACCAGGAAGGCGTCGTCACGGCCCAGACGCTGGACCGCATCGAGCGGCTGATCGGCACGTTCCGCGAGGCGGTCGGGCCGGATGTCGGCATCGCGCTCGACCTGAACTACAATTTCAAGACGGATGGGTTGCAGCGGATCGGCAAGCTGCTGGAGCCGTTCCGGATGCAGTGGATCGAGTGCGACATGTGGGACCCGGCCGCGCTGCGGCAGGTCAAGGACTCGACCAGCACGCCCATCGCCTCCTGCGAGAGCCTGATCACCTCGAAGCAGTTCCGCCCCTACTTCGAGCAGCACGCGATGGACGTCTGCATCATCGACCTGCCCTGGAACGGCTGGATTCAGGGCAAGCGTGTGGCCGACATGGCCGAGGCCTACGAGATCAACATCGCCCCGCACAACCACTACAGCCACCTGGCGGACGCCATCGCGGCGCAGTTCTGCGGGACGCTGCCGAACGTCAAGATCATGGAGATCGAGATCGACGACGTGCCCTGGAAGCGCGATCTGGTGACGGTCCCGCCGACCATCGAGCACGGCTATGTCCAGGCGCCGTCGGGGCCGGGCTGGGGGCTGGCGCTCGACGAAGAGGCGTTGCGGGCGCACCCGTGGCCCCGGCGATAGCCCCCAGCCATGATGAAGCTCATGCTATTGCTTTTTCCCAAGCGGAGTGAGCCTATCCGACAGTCTCAGAGCAGGCGCGGCGCACGCCCTGACCGTCATCCCGAGCGGAGTGACCCATTCGGCAGGCTCAGGGCAAGCCTTGCGAACGCAGTCGAGGGATCTTCCCCGTCGTGGCTTGGAAGGAAGATCCCTCCACTTCGCTCGTTCCTCGCCGCGGTCGGGATGACGAGGGGTGACGGCGTTCCTCGCGGCGGTCGGGATGACGGGAGGGTGTCTACGTTGCTTGCTTCATCCCAGATGACGAGAGGCCGCCGACTCGTGCCGGTCGCGACGGCCGCCCAATCGCGTTCAACTTTGCGGACGAGAAGCCCACTGAGGGGGAGAGATCGATGAAGATCGCGAAGATCGAAGCGTTCCTGTGCGATGCCGGCTGGCGGCCGTGGGTGTTCGTCAAGGTCGAGACGGACGACGGCCTCGTCGGGTGGGGTGAGTGCAGCGATGGACGGATGCCACGCTCGGTGGCCGCTGCCGTGGACGATTTCGCCGGCGCGCTGATCGGCACCGATCCCCGGCACGTCGAGAAGGCGTACTGGACGATGTACCGGATCGCCCGGCAGCACCTGGGCGGCTCGGCCAGCCGCGCGATGGCCGGCATCGAGCTGGCCTTGTGGGACATCAAGGCCCGGGCGCTCGGCGTCTCCGTCTGCGAGCTGCACGGCGGCCCGATGCGCGAGAAGATGCGCCTCTACTGGTCCCACTGCGGCACCACCCGCGCCCGCAGCTGGGAGGCGCTTGGGACGCCGCCGCTGCGCTCCTACGACGATATCACGGCGCTCGGGAAGGAGGTCGTGGCGCGGGGCTTCACGGCGCTCAAGACCAACATCGTGATCCCGGGCGACCCTGCCGATGTCTACTCGCCGGGCTTCGCGCTCGACAGCTCAGGCACGGACGGCACCGTCTCGGCGGAGATCCTGAATCGGACCGAGAAGCTGATCGGCACGTTCCGCGACGCCGTCGGCCCGAACGTCGGCATCGCGCTGGACCTCAACTACAACTTCCGCACGGACGGCGTGCAGCGGATCACCAAGCTGCTCGAGCAGTTCAACATGCAGTGGGTCGAGTACGACAACTGGGATCCGGTCGCGCTGCGCCAGATCAAGGACTCGACCAGCACGCCCATCGCCTCCTGCGAGAGCCTCTGCACGACGAAGCAGTACCGCCCGTTCCTCGAGCAGCACGCGATGGATGTCTGCATCATCGATCTGCCCTGGAACGGCTGGATTCAGGGCAAGCGCGTGGCCGACATGGCCGAGGCTTACGAGATCAACATCGCCCCGCACAACTACTACAGCCACATGGCCGACATCATCTCGGCGCAGTTCTGTGGGACGCTTCCGAACGTCAAGATCATGGAGATCGACATCGACGACGTGGCCTGGAAGACGGAGCTGATGACGGTGCCGCCGACCATCGAGAACGGCTACATCTCGGTGCCGAGCGGCCCCGGCTGGGGCTCGGCGATCAACGAGGACGTGCTGCGCGCACACCCCTGGCCGAAGTAGGCCCTGATCCCGGCCCTCTCCGACGCGGCGATGTGTCATCTGCTTGACACTTCGCCGTGCTGCTGCGAGAACCCCCTGCGCCTCCGTGTATTCCCCTCAGACGAGCCACGACAGCGCGGCTCAGACGAGACGGGACACACGAGAGGGGCAGGACATCATGAAGCGGGCAACCTTCCTGGCACTGGCGTTTGGCGCGGTTCTTTCGGTCGCGAGCATCGGGTCGGCGGCCGCGGCCCCGGTCGATGCGCCCATCTGCTACAACACCTCGACTCCGACCTATGACATGGCCGGCGCCTACTTCGCGCCCGATCTGCCAGCCTACATCGAAGTCAACGCCTGTGGTGGGGTCGAGGTCACCTGGGACAACCAGTCCGGCCGCCATGCCGCCCGCTACGCCGCCGTTGACCGCCTGCCGGGCGGTGGCCTGATCGCCAAGGCGGATGAGGCCATCGGCGGGGTCTTCCCGAACGGCGCAACGGTCGTCGGCCTGAAGCCCGCCGAGCGTGGCCTGGTTCAGTTCATCACCACCAACGGCGATGGCGACATCACCGGCGTCTACAAGCTGACGAAGGTCCGCTAGCGCGCTGCTCCTTGACCGTTCAGGACAGAGAGACGCCCCGGCCAGATCCGGCCGGGGCGTCTTCGCGCGTCTGCCGTCTGGCACACTGTGGGCAGGATCGGACGAGCATCGTTGCCGGGAGATCGCCATGTCGCTGTCCGCGCGCCCCGCCCCCCGAGATCGCATGCAGCAGCGGCTGCGGTTCCTCTACGGCCAGGAGCGTGGGGACGCGGCGTTCGGGGCGTTGGCGGCGCAGTTGGACCGCTTCACCGCGCCCGCTGGCGTGAAAGCCGGCGTTAGCGGGCAGCGCTTCACCCAGGCTGATGCCCTGCTCATCACCTACGGCGACACCCTTCTTCCAGCTACACTGCCAGGCACATCGCCGGGGTCGGAGGAGCCACGGACCCCGCTGGCCGCCCTGCGGGCCTTCGCCGAGCGCCACCTGGACGGCGTCCTCTCCACCGTCCACATCCTGCCGTTCTTCCCCTACTCGTCGGACTACGGCTTCTCCGTCATCGACTACCAGCAGGTGAACCCGGAGCTTGGCTCCTGGGAGGATGTCGAGGCGCTGGGCCGGCGCTTCCCGCTGATGTTTGACTTCGTCGTGAACCACGTGTCGGCGGAAGGACCTTGGTTTCAGGCGTTCCTGCGTGGCGAGCCGCCCTACGACGAGTACTTCATCGTCACCGACCCGGCCGCCGACTTGCGGGGCGTCACCCGGCCGCGCACGACGCCGCTCCTGACCCAGGTGCAGACCGCGAACGGACCCCTCCACGTCTGGACGACCTTCAGCGCCGATCAGGTCGATCTGAACTACGCCAACCCGGCC
Source organism: Chloroflexota bacterium (assembly GCA_020850535.1). NCBI lineage: Bacteria > Bacillati > Chloroflexota > Chloroflexota bacterium. The sequence goes on along the minus strand of JADZEM010000197.1, from coordinate 58,774 downwards.
CTCCTGCTGCGCATCGTCGAGGTGATGCTGAGCTACGTCGAGCGTGGGGCGACCCTGCTGCGGATGGACGCCGTCGGGTATCTCTGGAAGGAGATCGGCACGTCCTGCATCCACCTGCCGCGGACCCACGAGATCGTCAAGCTGTTCCGCGATGTGCTGGACGATGTCGCCCCGGGCGTGGCGATCGTCACCGAGACGAACGTGCCACACGCCGACAATGTGGCCTACTTTGGGGACGGCCACGACGAGGCCCAGATGGTCTACCAGTTCCCGCTGGCCCCGCTGGTGCTGCACAGCCTCGCGACGGGCGACGCCGGCACGCTGACGGGGTGGGCCGCCTCCCTGGAGACCCCCTCCGACGACACCACGTTCTTCAACTTCGAGGCGTCCCATGACGGCGTGGGGGTGATACCGGCGCGCGGCATCCTGACCGAAGCGGAGGTCCAGGCCCTGGCCGACCGGGTGGTCGCGCACGGTGGGCAGGTCTCGTACAAGACGAACCCGGACGGCTCGGAGAGCCCCTACGAGCTGAATGGGACGCTGTTCGACATCCTCTCGGACCCGGGCGACCTGGCGGAGCCGTGGGAGGTGAAGCGCGACCGTTTCCTCTGCTCGCAGGCGATCATGCTGGCGCTGGCCGGGGTGCCGGGCATCTACGTCCACTCGTTGTTCGGCAGCCACCACGATCGGGCAGGGTTCGAGCGCTCGGGCTGGAAGCGCGACCTCAACCACGCGCGGCTGCCGTTGTCCGATGTCGAGCGGTGGCTGGCCGATCCAGGCTCCGAGACGGCGCGGGTGTTCGCGGGCTACCGCCACCTGCTGACGACGCGGCGAGCGCAGCCGGCCTTCAGCCCGTCCGCGCCGCAGCAGGTGCTCGATCTCGGGCCGGGGCTGTTCGCGCTGCGACGCGGCCCGGCGGACGGGCAGACGGTGCTGGCGCTCCACAACGTGACGGGTGGTCCGCTGACCGTCGATCTCTCACGTCTCGGCCCAACAGGCGCGGAGCCGCTGCGCGACCTCCTGGCCGGCGAGATGGTGGCGGCGAGCAACTCGGTGACGCTGGCGCCGTACGGGGTGCGCTGGCTGGTCTAGAGTCTGGCCCAGGCGCGGCCCTCGCGGGCCAGCAGGTCGCGGGCGGCGCGCGGACCCCAGGTGCCGGCCTCGTAGTTCGAGAACTCCGGTGGCGGCAGGTGCTGCCAGCCCTCGAGAATCGACGTGACGATGGTCCAGGCCGCCTCTGTCTCGTCGCGGCGGGTGAAGAGCGTCGAGTCGCCCTGCATCGCGTCGAGGATCAGCCGCTCGTAGGCGTCCGCCGTCTGCCGCCCGAACGAGGTGCCGAAGCGGAAGTCCATCAGCACCGAGCGGATGTGCATGCCCGGCCCCGGCACCTTCGAGCCGAAGCGCAGCGCGATCCCCTCGTCTGGCTGGATGCGGAGCGTCAGCACGTTGGGGCGCTGGCGGCCGGCGTCGCCCATGCCAAACAGCAGCTGCGGCGTCGGCTTGAAGCGGATCGAGATCTCGGAGGAGCGCTTCGGCAGGCGCTTGCCGTGGCGCAGGTAGAACGGCACGCCGGCCCAGCGCCAGTTGTCGATCAGCAGCTTGATCGCCACGAACGTCTCGGTGTACGAGTCCGGCGAGACGCGGTCCTCCTCGCGGTAGCCCGGCACGGCGATGCCGTCGATGGCCCCGGGGCCGTACTGGCCGCGCACCGTGCGCCGCGCCACCTCGGCGGTATTCAGGGGGTGGATCGCCCGGAGCACCTTGACCTTCTCGTCGCGGACGGCGTCAGGGTCGAGGGCAACGGGCGGCTCCATCGCCACCAGCGAGAGCACCTGGAGGATGTGGTTCGCCACCATGTCCCTGAGCGCGCCGGACTCTTCGTAGTAGGGGCCGCGCCCTTCGACGCCCAGCGACTCCGCCACCGTGATCTGGACGTGGTCGATGTGCTGGCGATTCCAGATCGACTCCCAGATGCTGTTGGCGAAGCGGAACGCCATGATGTTCTGGACGGTCTCTTTCCCGAGGTAGTGGTCGATGCGGTAGACCTGCTCCTCCTGGAAGACCGTCGCCAGCTCTTCGTTGAGCTGCCGGGCAGTGGCCAGATCCGTCCCGAACGGCTTCTCGACGACGATGCGGGTCCAGCCGCCGTGTGCGCCGTTCTGCCCCGTCGGCGAGACGAGGCCGGCCTCGCCGAGGCGCTGGATGATGGTGGAGTAGGCGTTCGGCGCGGTGGCGAGGTAGTAGAGCCGGTTGCCCCGGGTGCCGCGCGTGGCGTCCAGCTCGTCGCAGATGCGCTTCAGCTCGTGGTAGCCCTCGGGATCCTCGAACGAGGCCTGCACGTAGCGGATCGCGTCCGCGAAGCGCTGTGCCACCGATGGGCGGAATGTGTCGCCGGTGCTCTCCTTCGCGGCGTCGAGGGTGCGATCTCGGAAGCCATCGTTGCCCCAGGGACGCCGTGCGAACCCGACGAGCGCCGAGCCGGCCGGCAGTCGGCGGTCAGCGGCCAGGTGGTACAGCGCAGGGATCAGCTTGCGATGGGTCAGGTCACCGGTCGCGCCGAAGATGACGACGACACAGGGCTCTGCGGAGAGCTCAGTTCGGAGACCCTCGCGGAGGGGGTTCGTCGCCGCAAGCATCGTGACCACCGGAAGGCCTCCAGAGTAGACGGGTGTCTGGGCAGACTAGCAGGAGTGCGGGGACCGCGACCACTCAGTATGGGTGATGGACCGTGGCGTAGGTCGTAGGTCGTGGACCGTGGGTCGTGGGTCGTGGGTCGTAGGTTGTAGACCGTGGGCCGTGGGCCGTGGGTCGTAGACCGTGGGCCGTGGGCCGTGGGCCGTGGGAGCGTATCGGCTGACGCGCGCTTTCAGCTCGTAGCAAACCTGCAGCCTCCATGTCATCCTGAGCGCAGCGAAGGACCTCACCCGCTGACCGTCAACTGCCGCGTCAGCGCGTGCGGAGAGGATGTCGACGTGGGCGGTGAGTTCGGCGGCCGCCGCCCGTCCCGCTGCAGCGGGGCCTGCCCGAACGCCCGCTCGGCCCTGCAGCCGTCCTACGACGGCACGCTCACCACGCCCCCTGCTCGACGCCTGACGTGCAGGTGCTCAGCAAGCATACGGGGCGGATCGGCCAGTACGAGTCCAGGGATCCGGTGGCGACGGCACCGGTGTGGAAGCCTCGAACCGCGCACTTAGTGCGCCGTCAAGCCACCGTCAATCGCCAGCACCTGACCCGTGATGTAGCTGGCGGCACGTGAAGCCAGGAACACAGCGGATCCACCGATCTCGTCCATCTCAGGGAGTCGCCCGAGGGGCAGTTCAGCGAGGATCGCTTCGGCATGCTCGTCGAGGGTACTCCGAGTCATGCGCGTCGGAAAGAACGAAGGGGCGAGCGCGTTCACCAGGATGCCATGCGGAGCGAGCTTCACGGCGAGATCGCGCGTGAGCGATACGATGGCGCCCTTGCTGGCGGAGTAGCCCACGGCATCGATGGTCGCGGCGTGACCGCCCACCAGCCCATACACCGACGCCAGGTTGATGATGCGACCTGGTTGACCTTGCCCGATCAGGTACCTCGCGAACGCCTGGCTCATCAGGAACATCGAGGTGACATTGGTATCCAGGACAGCCCGCCATCGGTCGAGCGGCATCTCCAGGAACGGAGCGCCCCACGTGATGCCGGCATTGTTCACCAGTACATCGATCCGGCCGAAGCGATCGACCGCTGCGTCGACGACCCTGCCGGCGTCATCGGGATCAGCCGCATCGGCCACGATGGCGCGCGCGTTCACACCCTGCTCAAACAGCGATCGCTCGGCCTCTTCGAGCCAGGCTTTGCGCCGCCCGGTGATGATGATGGATGAGCCAGCCTTTCCGAGCGCCAATGCCAGCGCCAGCCCAAGCCCGCGCGAGCCGCCGGTCACGATGCTCACCGCGTGGGACAGATCGAAAAGCTGACTGGCTGACGGCGTCACGTCGCACGGCTCAGGATGTGGACTGCGCCAACCGCGGCATCGTGTCCGAGCCAGCCGCCGCTGTTCTCGGCCAGCGCCACGCGAGCGCCAGCTACCTGGCGGGCGCCCGCCCGCCCCTGAAGCTGCCAGGTCAGCTCGCAGAGCTGCGCGATGCCCGTCGCCGCGAGCGGATGGCCTCGCGCCAGGAGTCCCCCGCTCGGATTCACTGGAAGACGCCCACCGAGCCGAGTCTGGCCCGAGGCGAGGAGGGCCAGCGCCGCTCCCGCTGGTGCGAGCCCCACGTCTTCGAGCGCCATCAGCTCGGCCGGGGCCGTCGCGTCATGCACTTCCACAATATCGACGTCGCCCGGCCCCAGGCCCGCTCGCTCGTAGGCCTGCATGGCGGCCAGCCTCGCAACGCTGGAGGAACCGGCCGCTGGCGAACCGGCCGCTGGCGACGTGGACAGCCCCGACGTCAGCGCTGTAGCGTTGACTATGACGCCAGCAGCGTCGAGCTTACGCGCCAGCACATCGCCCACCACCACCAGCGCAGCGGCGCCATCAGTGATCGGGGCGCACATCAAGAGCGTCAATGGCGGCACGATTGGCCGCGAGGCCAGCACATCCTCGGCAGTGACGATGCCGCCGTACTGAGCGAGCGGATTCAGGCTCCCGTGGTACTGGTTCTTCGCCGCCACCGCTGCAAAATCCCGCGCAGTGGCTCCGGTACGCTCCATGTATGCACGCGTCATCTCGGCATAGACGTCCATGAATGGCGAGCGCCCCGCAGGCAGATTTGCTGTCGACTCCACATCCAGTGCCGTCCCAATCGCTCGGAAGGTGGCGTCCTTATCTGGGTGCGTCAGCTTCTCTGCACCGACCACGAGCGCGGCATCGCAGGCACCGGATTGGACCGCCTGGCATGCCAGAAAGAACGCGGTCGAGCCAGATGCACAGGCGTTCTCGACGTTGAAGACCGGCACGTGCTCGAAGCCAAGGCCAGACAGGGCGACCTGACCCCGGATCATCTCCTGGCCAGACAGCATGCCTGCCACCGCGTTGGCGAAGTACACCGCCTGAATCTGGCCCGGCTCCAGGCCAGCCGCCATCATCACGCCACGAACGGCTTCCGCGGTGAGCGACTTCAGGGAGGCGTCCGGCTGCTTCGCGAAGCGGGTCATCGCGGCAGCGGCAATGGTCGCGCTACCCATGGCGGCATGGCTGGCGGTCTGGCCCCTTCACAGCACCGCCGAGCTCGTCGAGCACAACCTGTCCTGGGCGAGCTTCATCACCTGCAGCGCGGCGTGGGGCTCGTGCTTGCCGACCTGCATGATCGGGAGATTCACACCCGCCGCGCAGAACTCCTCGATGCGGTCCAGACAGGCGCTTTCCGTGCCCACTGCTGTCAGTGCGATGACGACCTCATCTGGCAGCGCCTTGATCCCCTCGCGGAAGCCATCACGGGCGATTGACGCACGGAGGTCAGTGGCGAGGCCAGGATCGAAGCCGCTCATCTCCAGAATCGCCTCACCCTCCGGGACCGACACGAGTCCGGCAATGGTTGGACGAACCCGAGCAACGGCTGCACTGAGATCGTCGTCGACGGCCATCGGGATGGTCATTCCGATCGTGAACTCCGGAGAGACATCCCCGAGCCGCTCGCGGACGACCTTCGCCAGCTCAATGCCACCCACGGAGAGGAGCACGCCGGCGGCTCGGTCACGCGCCAGCGCGCACATCCGTGGACCGATGGCCGCCAGCACAATTGGTGGAACCTGCTTCTCCGGTCGGAACATCAGGCGCGCATCATGGACCTGCGTGGTCTTCCCCTCCAGGGTGACCGTCTCGCGGGCCAGCATCTTCTCGTACACGTCCATCGCCTCGATGACCGCCGTCCTGGGCTTCGAGAAGTCGTAGCCGAGATCCCGCATCCAGTTCGGCTCGCTGGTGCCCAGGCCGTAGATGATCCGCCCGGGCGCAAGCTCCCCCAGGGTCGCGAACGTCATCGCCAGCAGCGAGGGATGACGCGTGTATGGGTTCACCACGCCGGTGGCCAGCAGGATCTTCTCGGTGGTGGTTGCCATGGCTGCGGTGAGCGAGATGGCATCCCGTGCGAAGTAGGCTTCTGAGAGCCAGACTGAGTGCAGACCAAGCCGCTCAGCCTCCTGCGCGGTCGCGATCACCGCATGACACGGAAGCTCCACGCCTGGCCAGACACCGACGCCAAGAATACCCACCTAGCTCACCTCATATTCCTGAATCTCGAAGAGGACGCGATTTGACGCTGGCTGGGGACGGACCCAGTTGATACGGGCCGATGCCAGCGCATCTGAACCGATACGTGTGGCATGGGCCACCTTCGGCTCGTCGAAGAGCAGTGCGATGCCGGCTGCCTTGACTCGCGCGCTGTATGCATCCAGGTCTGGCACCCGCAGGCTGATGGAGAAGATGCCCTCACCCCGGCGATTGAGGAACCGTCCAATCGTCGAAGTCTCCGTTGCCGGCTCGATAAGCGCGAGCACCGGACGGTCGTCCAGGTACAGGTTTCGGAAGCGAACCTCTTCTGGCGGCTGCGCCTGGACCACTTCCGGCCCGACCTCCAGCCCGAACAACTCGGAGAGTTCTCCAGCGGCAGCGTCCACATCTTGAACCGCACAGTGGATCTCGTTGAGGGCCGCTGGCACGTCCGGGCCGCTGGGAGGGTTCGCCAGCGGTACGTCCTCAGCGCCGTGAAGCTCCTGGAGTTCCACTACCAGTCCATGCGTCGCCCTGGACGGCGCGACAAAGTTCAGCCTGATCTTTGAGAAGTGCTGCGAGCCCGATCGGACACGCTCGAGCACGATGGGCTCGTCCATGAGCACGCGCGCGCCCTTTGCCCGTAGGTGCGCTACCGTCGCGTCCAGGTCTGCCACCCCGAATGTCATCGAGAAAGCGCCGGCTCCACGCCGCTCAAGGAACCGGCTGATGGCCGTGCCCTCGCCGATGCTGTCCATCACCGCGATCGAGCGATCGCCCACCGCGAAGCTCTGGAAACGGGCCTGGATCGGCGGGAGTGGCTCCTCCTGGACTTCATAGCCGGGATGGCCGGTGACGGCCCCGATGCCCCCTGCCACTGCATCAATCTGCTCCGCGGCGAGGGAGACTTCGCGCAGTTCTGTTACGCGCATCGGGTAGCTCCTGAACTCTGGATCCTCACGCTAATTCCCCACGGTCGCCAGATACTGCCCATCAAAGACCTGGGAGCGCAGCGCACCGGTCTCCACGTCCAGGAACCTGGACCAGATGGCGAAGCCCTCAGGATCGATATTGCCGTCAGGGCTGATCGCGCCGTCGCCCACGAGCTGCTGATAGAAGAGCGCTGCGTCCTCGGGCTTCGCGTTCGTCTCGGCCACCAACGCCCTGATAGCGGCCTCCTTGTTCGCTGGATCGTGAAGCCACTTCGAGGCCTGGACGTACACCGCGAGCAGTCGAGTCACCGCTTCGCGGTTGCCGTTCAGCCACGTCTTATTCCCCGTCAGCATGGTCCACTGCATGTGCTTGATCGACGTGGTAGACAGGCCAAGATCGCTGAACCCCTGTCGCACCACCGGGAGATCCCCAGGCGGGGGGAGAACCGTCGCATCGACGCCGCCGCCGGTCAGCGCGGCCACCCGTGTGGCAACTCCGCCAGTACCGACCAGCGTGTAGCTGCCTTCCTTGATGCCCACCTGCTCCAGCCAGGCCCGTGCCACGAATGCGTCCACGCCCAGCTCGGTCTCCGAGACGCCGATCTTCTTGCCGTTCAGCTCATTGATGGAGGTGAGCCCCCTGGCTCCCACCATTCGGTAGACCGGTGCATTCTGTAGCCCGCCGATCCCCACAAGCTGGGCGCCGACCGCGTTCGCCTTCTGGATCTGCGGCACGGTTCCGGTGATGATCTGGACCGAGTTGCTCTGGAGTGCCTGGACCAATTTGGAGTCGGTGTCTACCACCACGGTGGTGAAGTCGATGCCAGCCCGGTCGAAGAGGCCTTCCTGGGTGGCAACCCACAGCGGCCAGTGCCCCGCCAGTTTGGATGCCAGGCCAAGCTGAAGTGAGATGCGGGGACCAGTGGGGACGGCGGCGGCCGGCTTGGCCGCCGGGGATGGGCTGGCCGCGGTCGCCGGGGATGCGGCTGGGGATGCACTTGTTGCAGGCGACGAGGCCGGGCTGGCGGCAGATGCGGGGCTCGCCGCCGCTGGACTGGCAGCAGCGGCGGCGGACGATGCAGCGGCCGGCGCCGCCGTCGGCTTGGCGGCTGCGGCAGTAGGCGTGGGAGCCGGCGCCGAGGAACACGCGCTCACCAGACCGATGAGCGCCAGGAGCACCATCGAAGTCCACAGCCCCTTCCCGAGCCGGTGCCGAGTCCCCGGCAAGCGCCCAGGCAGACGAGGGTACGCGCGCAGCCTCATGCGAATCTCCTCTCGATGTTCGCGAGCAGCCCGTTGACGGCGATGGCGAAGCTGGCCAGGATCGAGACACACAGCAACAGTGTCGCGACGTCGAATGACTGTGTGGCGATGAGGATGAGGTAGCCCAGCCCGGCGCTGGAGCCGAAGAATTCACCCAGCACCACGCCGAGCACCCCGCGCCCCGCTCCCAGACGCAGACCAGACAGCACGGCCGGCATCGCGGCCGGCAGCAGCACGTGCGTGAACCGCATCAGCGGGGGCGCGCCGTAGACGTGTGCTACCTCGAGGTAGGTGCGCTCCACGGTCGCAACACCCGCAATGACGGCGAGCACGATCGGGAAGTACGCCACGAACGCGATGACGGCAATCTTGGACGCTGGCCCCAAACCCAGCCAGATCACGAACAATGGCGCCAGGGCCACGCTGGGCGTGGCATAGATCGCGGCCAGGACCGGCTCGCTGGCTTGCCGCAGCCGCGCCGAGCTGCCGATGATCGCGCCGCCCACCACGCCCAGCAGGGCCGCGATGCCCATACCGGCCAGAAACTCGGTGAGGGACACGCGGATGTGCTGCCAGAGGGTGCCATTGCCGACCAGCGTGACCCCCTTCTGCGCCACCAGGGAGGGTGGCACCAGTGCCAGCGGATTCGCTGCCCAACGGGCCACGAGCTCCCAGATCAGCAGGAACACGGCAATTCCCACCAGCCCCCACATCCAGGAGGCGTGCGACTCCGTGCCCGGCGCTGCCAGTTGTCGCCTGGGAGCGGTTGGCTGCGCCTCGACTCTCGCTTCTTCCATGGTTACACGCTCACAGGATGAGCCGCTGCACGTCGGCAACGATCTGCTGGAATTCATGAGATCGTTTGATGTCCGGGTCACGCGGTCGGGGCCAGGGCGCGCGAATCGTGCTGGCGATGCCGCGCGCCTCCTGGGTCATCACCATGATCTCGTCGCCGAGGAACACCGCCTCTGGGATGTCGTGGGTCACGAAGATCACGGTGCACACGCGGTCAGCAATGAGACGACCCGTGAGGTCCTGAACGTCCTCTCGGGTCAGATAGTCCAGCGCCGAGAACGGCTCGTCCATGAGCAGGATGCGGGGGTCTGTAGCAAGCGCCCGCGCCAGGTTCACCCGTTGACGCATGCCGCCAGATAGCTGCCGAGGTCGGAGGTGGCCAGCATCCGCCAGCCCCACTCGCGCAAGCTCGGAGCGAGCGCGATTCAGCGCGCCGCTCTTCGGTGCGCCGCTGGCGCTCATCGCGAACATCACGTTCTGCTCGGCCGTCATCCAGGGGAACAAGCTGTCGGACTGGAACACCATCGCGATCTCACGCCAGCGTCCGGAGGCGTGGCCTGGATGGATGACGTCCACGCGACCGGACGTCGGCGCCTGGAGGCCAGCCACCACCCGCAGCAGCGTGGTCTTGCCGCAACCGCTGCGCCCCACCAGGCAGATGACCCGGCCCGCGTTCAGGTCGAGGTTCACGCCAGACAGCACCGGCCGACCGTGGAACTCGACGCTCACATCCTGGACGTGCAGCGCACGTGCTTCAGCGACTGGCAGGGTCATGAGCCGTCCTGCTGTCGCACGTCTATCCAGCGCGGGGTCTTGCCACTGGCGTTGGTCTGGAAAGCATCGGGTGGTCCACCCTGCTCCCAGAGCCGTACGTCGAAGCGTAAGCCGGTCGTCTGGCGGAGGCTATGCTCCAGCGCGGCAGGATTGAACGCCGCCGCGCTGGACGCCCGCACGAACAGGGTGAGTTCCTCGCGCCCGTCTGCCGTGGCGCTGACGATCACCCAGAAGTCCTCAACCCCCGGGGTCTCCACAAGCAGCGACTCCACCGTGCCGGGCCAGAGATTGACGCCGCGCACCTTCAGCATCGCGTCCAGACGACGGATGGTGCCGGCCTCCAGGCCGGGCCACGCAGATCCGCACCGGCACCCACCGCCCCGCACGAATCGGCCAGAGTCGCCGGTGGCGAAGCGCACCAGCGGGCCGGTCTGGTTCATCAGGTGAGTACCCACGATCTCCCCGCGCTCTCCGTGCTGAACCAGTGCCCCCTCCGGCGAGAGCACCTCCAACAACTGGTACGATGGATCCCAGTGGAGCGTCCCACGCTGCCCCGGCGCCGCCAGGATGCCCTCGCCGCAGGTCATCGCGAAGAAGCCAGCGGCGTTGCCGTACCATTCGAAGACACGAGCGCCCCAGCGCTTCTCGGTGCGGGCAACCCACGCCTCGGTGACGGCCTGCGTGGCTACGTAGATGTGGCGCACGGCGAGCGAGGCGGGCGCGTGGCCGGCCTGGTCAAGCGCGGCGGCCAGCCGATCCACATAGACCGGGGTGCCGACCAGCGCCGTGACGCCGAAGCGGAGCATGCGCTCTACTTTCTCGTCAGTCCCCAGGCTGCCGATGCGGAGCACCAGCGCACCGGCGGCCCGAAGGCAGGCACACAATTTCCAGCCTCCGCCCGCCGTCCCGATCGGCAGGGTGAGCGCGACGGTATCGTCTGGGCCAAGGCCAGTGGTGCGCATGGCGGCGGTCATCATCCCGATGCCAGCATCCTCGTCGGCGCGCGAGAGGGCGTGGATCTCCTTCTCGCCGCCGGAGCTTCCGCTGGACTCGACTACCAGGGTCACGTCCCTGGGTGAGGACAGCAGACGTCTGCCAAAGGGCGGCTTCTGCTGCTGATCCTGGAGGATGTCGGCCTTGGTGAGTGGCGCGACGGCGGGCCAGGCATCGGTGAGTGAGCCACCCAGATCGACGCCGCCGAGGCGCTCGGCAAGCAGCGAATCCCGGTGGGTCGCGGCTAGCTCTCGTAGCCGTTCAAGCCGCATCACGTCGCCGAAGTCGGCCAGGGTCACGCCGGTCGACGCGATCGCATTATCGCCAGGCACGAGCAAGCTCCCGAGCAATCACGACCCGCTGGATCTGGTTGGTACCGTCAAAGATCTGGAGGATCTTGGCGTCGCGCATCATCCGCTCGACTGGGAAGTCTCGGAGGTAGCCATACCCGCCGAGCACCTGGACGGCGTCGGTGGTGACGCTCATAGCGGTGTCCGATGCGAACGTCTTGGCTTCGGCGGCAAGGCGGGTGGCCTCCGGACGCCGCTCATCGTAGGCATGGGCGGCCGCATGGGCGAGGTACCGCGAGGCGTCGATCTTGATCGCCATGTCCGCCAGCATGAACTGGATCGCCTGAAAGTCGATGATCGGACGGCCGAACTGCCGGCGCTGAACGGCGTAGTTGCCAGCCTGTTGGAGCGCCCCCTCGGCCAGCCCGATGGCTTGAAACGCGACGACGATGCGGGCCGGATCCAGCGCGCTGACGGCAAGCTCGAAGCCGTCGCCCTCCTGCCCCACCAGATTTTCAGCGGGAACCACGCAGTCATCCAGCAGGATCTCGGCAGTCGGCGAGCCGCGCAGGCCCATCTTGCGCTCGATACGACCCACCGAGAGGCCGGGCGTCATTCGCGGCACGACGAAGCAGCTCAGACCCTCGCGACCGGCGCCGGGACCGGTGCGAGCGAAGACGGTGTACAGGTCGGCTACGCTGCCGTTGGTAACGAAGCACTTGGCGCCGCGCAGGACATAGGTGTCGCCTCGATGCTCGGCGCGGGTCTGGATGGCGGCGATGTCCGACCCCGCGCCTGGCTCTGTCAGCGAGAACGCTCCGAGCACTTCGCCGGAGGCAAGCGTGGGCAGGATGCGTTGCTTGAGCTGCGCCGAGCCACCGCGGATGATCGGGTCAGAGGCGAGCTTCTGGTCGGCCAGCGTCACGCTGCTGGTGAGGCAGGTCGCCGCGATCTCCTGATACACCAGGCACGTGTCGAAGAGAGGAAGCTCGCCGCCACCGTACGCTTCCGGAAGCGACATCCCCAGTAAGCCCTGCTCGCGGAAAGCGGCTACCACGTCCCAGGGGAACTCGCCGGTCTCATCGATCTGCTCGGCGCGCGGCACGATGACGCGGGCCGTGAGATCCCGAACAACATCCAGCAAGAGGCGCTGCTGATCGTCAAGCTGCGGGACAGTACTGGCGAGCATGGTGGTGGAGGGAAGCTCCCATCTGGCGCCACAGCGCGCCGAGCCAGACCGTACAATGCCTGGGTGAACGAGCGTTCGTTCACCGTAGGGTAATGGGCCGCCCCATGCCTGTCAAGGGTCTGTTTCGGCAGGGCGATTGCCTGTTCATTGGTGTCCCCGATGCATCATGGAACGGGCGGTCGGGGACTGAAGTCCCCGCCTACACGCATTCAGTCGCTGCGCGACGGCCGTCGGGAACGGCCGGCACCGGTGCGACTGGAGCGTCGCGCAGCGACTGCAGGATGGTAGGCGGGGCTTTCAAGCCCCGACGGGGCGGCACGACGCGCTCAGCATACGATTGCACTGGTAGCAGCATCAGGGCGATGGCATGTTCATTGGTGTCCCCGAAGCATCATGGAACGGGCGGTCGGGGGTTGAAACCCCCGCCTACAGTCATTCAGTCGCTGCGCGACGGCCGCCGGGAATGCCAGGCACTGGTGCGACTGGCGCGTCGCGCAGCGACTGCAGGATGGTAGGCGGGGCTTTCAAGCCCCGACGCGGCCGCACGACGACATCAACAGGCAATCGCCCTGGCTGTTTCGGGCGGCAGTTGTCAGGAATGCCCAGATGGCGTCATCATCCAGCGCGGTCATGATGAATCTGCACCACGTTCGTGCCGCTCTGCGCCCCCGGGGTCGGGCGACTGCTGCGTCCGCACCATCGGCCAATGCCGCGTCATAAGGAGGGGTCCTCGGATACCTCGGCAGTGGATGCCCATGGGATCGCAGAGACCCCACCGCTGAGCGCGCCAGACCGCATCCGCGCCGCTGCAACCGAGTTGCTCCGCGTTCGCGGGTACAGCGCAACCTCAATGCGCGACCTCGCGACGATGGTGGGGATGACTGTTGGCAGCCTGTACAACCACTTCGTTTCCAAGCAGGCCCTGCTCTACGACATTCTCCTGTCTGCGCACACGGATGCTCTCGCTGCGCTGGACGCTGCTCTTGTGGCTGATCCGGCGCCACCTGTGGCGCTCCGGCAGGCGGTCCGCAGTCACGTTATGTTCCATATTCACCACCCGGCCGCCGTGGCGGTGGTGTACCGCGACATCGACTTTCTCTCTCCAGAGCAGATCCGAACGATCGTCGGGCTTCGACGTGCGTACGAGGCGCGGATCGTGGGGCTGATCGTGGCTGGCGCGGAACAGGGCGTGTTTCAGCCGCTCGACCCAAGTCTCTCGACCATCGCCCTCATCAGCATGGGCATTCGGGTGGCTGCCTGGTACCGGCCGGGCGGCCGTCTGTCCGCCGACGAGATAGCAGACCGCTACGGCGCCTACGCGCTGCGGCTTGTCGGATGCTCATCTCAAGCCTGACATCTCAGGGCGATGGTGCGGCTCACCGAAGGGGCTGCTACGCCACCATCATGAGATCGGCCCCGGGCGGCATCGGCGGCATCGGCGGCATCGGCGGCATCGGCGCTCTACGCGCTGGTGAGTTGCTCGGGCAGCGCTTCCTACGACCTGCGATCCACGACCTACGACCCACGTATTCGGTCCTCACGGTCGGCCAGCCACACCACGCCACCGGCTGCCACGATCAAGACGGCCACCGACAGGCTGACCGGGCCGCCGACAGCCGGCGTCCAGCGGGCGGCCAGCCCGAGCGCCGTGTACGTCCCGCAGACGGCCAGGGCTGCGAGGCCAACGCCCAGGGCGGCCAGCGTCGGCAGGCGGCGGGCGTACCAGCCGTTCGGCGTGCGCGGCACGAACCCCCAGCCCAACAGCAGCAGGTAGAGGCTGCCGATCCAGAACGCGAACGAGCGTCCGAAGCCGACGTCAACCGTCAGGATCTGCTGAAACAGGGCCGCATGCAGCAGGCTGAGCAGGGCGTACAGCCCGGCGAGGCCCAGGCTCCAGGCGACGATCACCACCCCACGCGGCAACGATCCGGTCGCCCGTTGCGGGTCGCTTTGGGCACGCGAATCTGGGACAGAAGAGGTTACATCTTCGGGTCGCAGAGGCAATCTCCATCACCGTCGATCCGCGCCGGGCGTTAGTGTACACGACCAACGCGCGTCCCCACTCCTTATGGGAAGTCGGCTGCTTGTCAAGTACTCTGATGTCACAGGATCGTCAAGATGTTGACCGGAGCCTTCACAGCGGGTAGAATGGCGGCGCCAGAGACCTTCAGCCGAAGGGACCGTGTGAGTTTTCCCAACGATCACCTGGCTGTCACGATCCCCGATGCCAGCTCGCGGAGCACACGCCAGAGGGCGGTGAGTGCGACACGCGTCGGATCGATCGTCACAACGCCGGCAGCAGACCTGATGGGGCCAGACACGAGTGGTCGGGGAGTTTCGACTGCCCGAGCTTCGTTCGCCGGGTTACCGCTGGCGGCATCTGTGCCGAGGAGCGACGTGACTGATGCTTGATACCAACGGCCAGCGCCCAACCCCCGGGGCACGCCGACGGCGGCTCGCGGCCGCACGCAAGATGAACCAGTTTGCCCGTGCGCGGCTGCGCGCCACCCTCGCACGGGCTGGCCTGCACGGTGTGATGGTCGCGGTGGGCCTCACCGCCGCCGTGACCGTCTGGAACGGCGCGACGGAGCGGCTCCATCTCACGGAGGCGTCGAGCGCCGCCGTGGTGGCCTCGAACGCCCTGACCGACGAGTCGGCCCTTGCCGAGTCGCTCGTGGGCGATGCGAACAGTGCCGCGGACAGCGCCACGACTCGCCTGCTGGCCGAGGCGACGGGCGCGCAGCCGCAGCCGCTGACCCGCCGTGTCGTCGAGGGGGACACGATCCGCTCGATTGCCGCCGAATACTCGGTCAGCATGAGCACGATCCTCGCCTCGAACAAACTCGACAACCCGGACCTGATCCAGGTCGGCCAGGAGATCGTCATCCCGCCGGTCGACGGCGTGGTGGCCGACGTGAAGTCGGGCGAGACGATGGCCCAGGTGGCCGAGCGCTACGGCGTGACCGTCGAGGATGTGGCGCTGGCGAACGCGCTGGTGGCCGATCCCGAGCGGGCCGTGCCGTTCGAGCGGATCATCGTCCCGGGCAAGGAGACCGCCGAGCGCGCCATCGGGCTGGCCCGCCGCGACGGCGATCCGGCCGGCAACACGGTCGGCTCGGTGGACCCATCCCAGGCCTCGCGGCCGGACATCGTGTCCTACGAGGTGCAGGAGGGCGACACCGTCGGGCAACTGGCGACGCAGTTCGGCGTCAGCATCTGGACGATCCTCAGCGCCAACAGCCTGGACGACGCTGACCTGATCCGGCCGGGCATGAAGCTGAAGGTGCTGCCGGTCAACGGCGTCGAGCATGAGATCCTGGCCGGCGAGAGCCTGGCGGACATCGCGGCCTTCTACAAGGTCGATCTCGGTCCGCTGATCGACTTCAACAGCATTGCCGATCCGGATACCCTGCGCGTCGGCGCCCGCCTGACGATCCCTGGCGCTGAGCGACCGCAGCCGACCTTCTCGCTGGCTGGCGTCGGCAACGGCGAGGCCCCCGGCGCGACGACGGCGGTGGCTGCCGCTGCCCCGGCTCGCGCGGCGGTCACCACCGGTGTGGCGGCGGCGCAGCGCACGGCGGCCCAGACCACCATTGCGCAGGCTCGCCCGGCTGCCGCACCGGCCGCCCGACAGGCCGCGCCCGCCCCGGCTGCGAAGCCACAAACCTCAGCGGTGGCGCAGGCCCGTCCGGCTGCCCCGGCCGCCAGGCCGCAGGCGGCAGCCGCTGCCGCGCCGGCAGGTGGCAACCGTCTCCAGGCGGCTGCGGTCTCTGCTCCGGCGTCGGTCGTGACGGGTGGCAGCGGCAGCGCGGTCGTCTCCGCCGCGATGCGCCACCTCGGCGCGCGGTACGTCTTCGGCGGCACCTCGCCGGCCGGCTTCGACTGCAGCGGCTTCGTCTGGTACGTCCACAAGGCACTCGGGAAGCCGGTCTCACGCGGCCTCTGGGGCCAGCTCAACGGCGGCCCGCGCATCGCGCTCAACGCGCTGCAGCCGGGCGACACCGTCTTCTTCGCCAACACCTACATGCCCGGCCTCTCGCACGCCGGCATCTACATCGGCGGTGGCCGGTTCATCCACGCCTCGGACGAGTCGTCGGGTGTGAAGATCTCCAGCCTGAGCGACAGCTACTGGGGACCACGGTACATCGGCGCGAGCCGACTGTACTGACGAGCAGGCCAGCAGACACGGTCCTCGGTCAGAAAGGTAAGAGCGGGGCGGTCCTGAAAAGGGCCGCCCCACTCTTCTTGTCCTGGGGGTGCACGACTGGTTCAGCGGATGACGAACGACAGCCCCACCAGCAGTGCGATCAGGACGGTGGCGACGATCACGATACGCTGCAGGTCCGCCCAGACGTACTTGTACTCTTCGGCGTACTCGGAGTAGCGCCGGCGGACCACCGGCGTCCTGGTACTCTGCCGCGCGCCAGCCCGACCGAGCGTGCCCGGGCGGCGTGGGGCCGTTCGCAGGGCGGCGGCTCCAGCATCACTCGGCGCAAGCGTCGGCGTGGACTCCGTGCGCGAGCCGCCCCCAGAGGGAACAACCTCGTCCAGGATCTGGCCGACACTCACCGACGACTCGGCCGGCGCAGCCTCAGCCGGACGTGGCGCGCGGCGCTTCTTCGACTTTGCGGACTGCTGCGCGGCCAGTCGCTGGGCAACTGAACGACTCGTTCGGGGCATAGTGGCTCCAGAAGCTCAACCGGCGGACAGCACGCCGCCAGACAGAAAGTATACCGCCGATGCGTCGGTCGGTACGCATGCTCGGCGTGCGACATCGGACTGACACGTCATCACGCTGACACGTCATCACGGCGGTGGGAGAGGGCGTGGTATCCTGCCCTGAGAGAATGGTGAGCGCTCTACCGATCAGTCGGCGCTCAGCACGAGACTCCGGCGTCGTCCGGTCACCGCACGATCGGCAGGTATCCTGCCCCTGACGTGGGGGGACGGCGCACCAGACGGCAGCCCTTTGAGTCGCGGGAGAGTCCAGGAGGCTCCAATGCGTATCTTCGATCCGCACATTCACATGTATGCGCGCACGACCGACGATTACGAGGCGATGGCCCTGGCTGGCATCGAGGCCGTCGTGGATCCCGCCTTCTGGCTGGGGTCGGCGCGCCACCATGCCGGCACCTTCTACGACTACTTCGAGCATCTGCTGGGCTTCGAGGCCGAGCGGGCGGCGCAGTACAACATCTCGCACCACTGCACCCTCTCGGTGAACCCGCGCGAGGCGAACGACCTGGCGCTGGCGAACGAGGTGCTGGAGCGGCTGCCGGAATACCTGTCCCGGCCGCGCTGCATCGCCATCGGCGAGGTCGGCTTCGACCGGCAGACCGAGGCGGAGGAGGAGGTCTTCCGCAAGCAGGTCCGCATCGCGCGGGATCGCGGGCTGCTGCTGCTGGTCCACACGCCACATCAGTACAAGCGCGTGGGCGTCGAGCGGACGCTGCGGATTCTCTCCGAGGAGGGCATCGAGCAGCGGCAGGTGCTGGTCGATCACAACACCGAGGAGACGATGCCGCTGTTCGCCGGCACCGAGTACTACGTCGGGCTGACCGTCTACCCGGTGACCAAGCTCTCGCCCGAGCGGGCGGTGAACATCGCGCGGCAGTACGGCATCGAGCGGCTGATCGTGAACAGCTCCGCGGACTGGGGTCCGTCAGACGTGCTGAGCGTCCCGAAGGTCGCGCAGTTGATGCTCAAGAGCGGCTTCAGCCGCGACGAGGCCGAACGGCTGGTCTGGGAGAACCCGATCCGGTTCTACTCGCAGTCGACCAACTTCACGGTGCCGAAGGGCGCCGAGCACCTGGCGTCGACGCGGGGCTGGAGCCTGCGCTCGTAGTGGTGGGTCGGTCGGCGGTGCCGTTTGGAGCCGCCGACCACGTATACTCCCTGGCGTGGCTGTGAAGCACCGTATCTCAGCGTTCTTCCCCTGCTTCAACGACGCTGGCACCATCGCCTCGATGGTGATGGAGGCGCTCGTTGTGTTGCGTGAGCTGGCGCTCGACTACGAGGTGATCGTCGTCGAGAATGGCAGCACCGACTACGCCTGGGACGTCCTCGACGAGCTGGAGCGACTGTACGGGGATTGGGGCGTTGACAACCTCGACCGTGGGCGCGTGCGGATCATCCGGTTCGCGGAAGCGCTCGACTACGGCGGCGCGCTGCGGGCCGGCTTCGCGGCCTGTCGCTACGAGCTGATCTTCTACACCGATGGCGACGGCCAGTACGACGTTCGTGAGATGCGAAGTCTCTACGCCGCGCTCGAACGGGAGGAGGCGGCCGGCCGTCAGGTGGACGTGGTGATGGGGAACAAGATCACCCGCCGCGATCCGCTCCATCGCCGGTTCATCAGCTGGGCCTACCACAACCTGATGGCGGTCGTGTTCCAGTTCAAGGTGCACGACGTGGACTGTGATTTCCGCCTGATCAAGCGCCACGTCTTCGACAAGGTGGTGCTGACCCAGAACAGCGGGGCCATCGCGCTGGAGCTGATGACCAAGATCCAGTACGCCGGCTTCCGGACCGTCGAGGTGCCGGTCAACCACTTCCACCGGGCGTACGGCGTCTCCCAGTTCTTCCACGTGCGCCGGCTGGTGAAGGTGGTCATCAGCCTCGCGAAGCTGTGGTGGTGGCTGCGCGTGAAGCGCGGCGTCGGGACGCCGTCGCGGCTGCCGGAGCCGCTGCCGGTTGGATCGCCCCGGCCGCAGGTCAACGGCTCGCACTGACGCTCGGACGGCAATGAGGACGGGGGTTGCAGCCCCGAGAGGCGTTTCCCCGCGGTCAGCCGGGCCAGATGCGCGTCACGCGCCACCTCGTGGCCGCTGCCGGGCCGCCCGACGCCATCTGCCGTTCCACCTGGAAGACGTCAGGGTTGGTGAGCCGCTCCCAGGTCTCGAAGCCAGGGCGGCCGTCGAGCGCGTGCAGCAGCAGCGACAGCAGGTTCCCGTGCGTGACGACGGCGGCCGGCAGCGGCCCGGCCTCCAGCACCTCGCCGATGGCCGCCAGGGCGCGGGCTGTCGCCACGCGGCCCGACTCGCCGCCGGGATAGGCCAGGTCGTGGTCGGTCCAGCTTGCCAGCAGCCGCTCGCGCCAGTCTGGCAGCGGCTCGGTCGAGAGCACCCGCTCGACCAGCCGACCATCCGTCTCCAGCGGCAGCCCGGTCCTGGCCGCCAGCGGCTGCGCTGACTGGCGAGCGCGCAGGTGGGTGCTGGAGACGATCCGCTGAATGCCGCGCCCGCCGAGCAACGCCGCCAGCGTCTCGGCCTGGGCCGTACCGGCCGTCGTCAGCGGCGCGTCCGGCTCCTGGCCGGTCGTCTGGCAGTGGCGCACGAGGTACAACATGTCGGCTCCTTGACATTCTGGCTGTTCGCTTCGACGCTGTAGCGATGTTTGGGCCGTTGTAGTGTGGTGGACGGGTCCGCGGGGCGGCGCGACGAGCGAGATCGTCGGGCTGGCGGGTCGGTCACCGAGAGTCAGCGCGGGCGGCCTGCGTGCGTGGGAGGGCCGCCCGAACACGATGGAAGAGGGACGGTAGGTTTCATCGATGGTACAGGCGCAAGCGGGCTGGGTGCGGGGAGCGATTGCGGGCGTCGCGGCGGCGGCGCTGCTGCTGGCAGGCGGGTGGTCGGGCGTGCGCGCCCAGAGCGCCGTCGATCTGCCGATTCAGGGCTTCGTGTTCGCGCCGACGACGATGACGGTGCCGGTCGGCACGACGATCACCTGGACCAACCACGATCCAGTGGACCATACCGTCACCGATGTCAACCAGCTGTGGGACTCCGGCCTCTTTGGCGCGGACGGGGCCTACTCGAAGACGTTCGACGCGCCGGGGACCTACACGTACTACTGCATCCCGCACCCGATGATGATCGGGACGATTGAGGTGCAGTAGGCACGTTCGCGCGGCGGGCACGTTCGCGCGGCGGGATGTGCCCGCGACGGACGATACCTTGACGCGCCGGCCACTCGGCCGGCGCGTCGTGTGTTGGGGGGTGTCCCGGGGCGCTGGACCGCTTGACACGCGGCGGCGGAGCGGCCATAGTGGCGACGCCCGGCCGGAGGGAATCCTCTGCTGCCGGCGTGTGGAGGAGGCGGCCGGCTGCTTGAGGGCACCGGCCGATGATGGTGGTTGGGGGGAGTATGGCGCGAATCGTACTGGCGCTCATCCTGACATTGGTGCTGAGCCTGGGCCTCAGCGGTGTGACCCAGACGGCGGCGCAAGGGTCTCGTACAGTGGTGGCCAGCGGGCTGGATTCGCCGCGCGGCCTCACGTTCGGGCCGGATGGCAAGCTGTATGTGGCGGAGGCCGGCACCGGCGGCGACGAGCCGTCTGCATGGGTGCCGCCGTTTCAGTCTGCGAAGATCGGCACGAGTGGCCGCATCCTGCGGGTTGACGGCGGGCAGGCGACCGCAGTCGCGACTGGCCTGCAGTCGGTGGCCATCGGGCCGGCGCCCGAGGTGGTCGGGCCTCAAGATGTCGTGTTCGTCGGCTCGACGCTGTACGCCCTGGTCGGCCAGGCGAATGCGCTGCCGACGGGCGTGCCGACCCTCTCGCTGCTGGTCAAGATCGGCGCGGACGGCAAGGTCGAGACCGTCGCCGACCTCGGCAAGTATGAGAAGGACAACAA
Organism: Chloroflexota bacterium; assembly: GCA_020850535.1. Lineage (NCBI taxonomy): Bacteria > Bacillati > Chloroflexota > Chloroflexota bacterium. The sequence continues at coordinate 37,718 of JADZEM010000197.1, read as the reverse complement.
CCCGGACGGGACCGTGCCGGACAGCAACCCGTTCAGCCTCGCGGCGGCCCCGGATGGCAGCCTGTACGTGGCGGACGCCGGCGGCAACGACCTGCTGAAGGTCACGACGGACGGGCAGGTCAGCACGGTGGCCGCCTGGAAAGATAACCCGGTCCCGACCTCGGTGGCGTTCGACAAGAACGGCCGGGCGCACGTCGGCTTCCTCTCGCCGAACCCGTTCGTGAAGGGCAGCGCGCGCGTCGAGCGGATCAACGGCTCGACCGGCGAGGTCATGGTGCCGGGCCTGATGACGGTGGTTGACTTGAAGGTCGGCCCGGATGGCAACCTGTACATCCTGGAGCATGCCGGCGAGCGGATCATGGGGCCGCCGCCGCACTTCCTGGAGAAGTCGGGGCGGGTGCTGCGGGTCACGTCGAGCGGTCTGGAGGCCGTCGCGACGGAGCTGAACTTCCCCACGAAGATGGCGTTCGGCCCGGATGGCGCGCTCTACGTCTCCAACAACGCCGTGGGTGCGCCGCCGAAGGGTGGCGAGGTGCTGCGAATCATGCTGCCGGAGAAGGGCACGCCAGTGGTGGCTGCCGCGCCGGCCGCGCAGCCGTCGCCTGCTGCCAAGCCGGCCGCCTCGCCGTCGACGGGCGGGCCGCTGCCGGCCGCGCCGTCCCCGGCGGCCAAGCCTGCCGCGCCGGCCCAGGCCCCGGTGGCTGCGCCGTCGCCGTCGGCGCTGCCACGCACGGGCGTCGGCCCTGACCTTGCCGCGACGGCCCTGCCGGTGGCTGGGGCGGGGGCAGCGCTGGCGCTGGCCGGCCTCGGGATGCTGCGGCGTCGCCGTCGCTGATCGTCACGGTCGGCTGAGGCTGGTCCGTGAGTGCGGGCGGGGTGCGGTGAGCGCCCCGCCCGCTCTGTTGTGTCCGGCGCCTGCCGGGTGGGGTGTGGCGGGATGGGCCGCGCATCTGCCACAATTCGGCGGGTGATTGTCGCATGAGTGAGTCGCAGGGGTTCCAGCACCGGCCGCCGCTCCCGTCCGACCCGACGCTCTTCGTGATCTCGGGCACGCAGGGGGCCGGCAAGAGCACGGTGGCGCAGGCGTTGGCGCGCCGTTTCGAGCGGGGCGCCTGGGTCAGCGCGGACCGGCTCCAGCAGATGATCGTGTCGGGAGGGCGCTGGCCGGAGGGCGAGCCGATGTCCGCCGAGGCCGAGCGACAGCTACGCCTGCGGCTTCGTCACGCCTGCCTGCTCGGGCGGTCGTTCGTCGCGGCCGGCATCACGGCGGTGGTGGACGATATCGTCGTCGGCTCGCGGCTGGACGAGCTGCTGGAGGATCTGGCCGGGCAGCCGTTCGTCTTCGTCATGCTGACGCCGAGCCTGGAGGCTGTCCGCGAGCGCGAGCAGGGACGGGGTACGGAGCTGTGGAAGGCCTGGGAGTGGCTGGACGACGTGGTGCGCCACCAGACGCAGCGGCTCGGGCTGTGGTTGGACACGTCGGCGATGAGCGTCGAGGAGACGGTGGACGCGATCCTGGCGCGGGCCTGGCTCGACGGCCTCGTACGACCTGATGGTCGCGCAAACCTCCAGCGATAGCGCCGCCGGTATGCCCACCCCCTGACCTTTCTTCCGAGCGTGGGGTTCTGGACGGACGATCTCAACAGTGTGACTGACGGCGAAATCACAGGAATGCGTGCCTGCTCCCCTGTCGTCCTGAGCCTGCGAAGGACCTCACCCGCTGACCGTCAACGTCTGCGTCAGCGGGTGAGATCCTTCACTTCGCTCGCAAGCTCGCTCCGTTCAGGATGACATCGCTCCCTGCACGCTTTGCACGACATCGCTCCTTGCACGCTTTGCACAAGGACCCTGTCAGACACCCGCCCAGCTTGCCATCTCATCTATGAGCGCGAGGCATCGTGGAAGCGGACGTGCGGCTGTGGGCCTCCCCTCTCCCCTTGAGGGAGAGGGGTCGGGGGTGAGGGGTAAACCAGCGTGTCAGGAGCAGCCCTGGGGTGAGGGGTAAACCAGCGCGTCAGGAGCAGCCCTGGGGTGAGGGGTAAACCAGCGCGTCAGGAGCAGCCCTGGGGTGAGGGGTAAACCACTGCGTCAGGAGCAGCCCCGGGGTGAGGGGTCCTCCTCCTACTTCTTCAGCCGCGCCGCCGCCTCCTCGAAGCCCTTGCCCAGGATGTCCACGTCCGACGAGTAGGCGATGATCTTCACGCCCGCCGCGATCCACCGCTCGGCCTCTTCGAGCGTGGGGACCAGCATCGCCACGTCCTTGCCGTACTTGTTGGCCGCCTCGATCAGCTTGAAGCGGTGCTCGTCGATCACCCGGGCCTGGTCCGGCGTGCCCATGACGCCAAGCTCTTGCGCCAGGTCTGACGGCCCGAGCGTCACGGCGTCGATGCCCTCCATGCTGACGATCTCGTCAATGTGGGTGAACGCCTCGGCAGACTCGAACATCACCGTCACGTGCACCTGCGAGTTGAGAAAGGCCCGCCCGGCCGCCGTGTTGCCGGCTCGGTCGAAGTCCGTGCCCGGCGCGTAGCCGGCCTGCCCGCGCGTGCCCAGCGGCCGGTAGCGCGCCGCCTCCACGACGGCCTTTGCAATGGTCGGGTTGTCCACCTGGGGGATGTGTAGTCCCCAGACGCCGCAATCCAGCAGCCGCGTGATCCACTCGCGGTTGCCCTCCGGCGGGCGCACCACCACCGGCAGGCCGATGGCCCGGCCGAGGACGGCCATATCCGCGACCGTCTCGATGGACGGCGACGAGTGCTCCATGTCGACGCGGGCGTAGTCCATGCCTGCCGCCTTCATCAGCGTCAGGATAGCGGGGTTCCGCATCAGGTTCAGCCACGTGCCGATCTGCACCTTGCCCTCGGCGAGCGCGGCCTTCATCGGGTTGGTTTGCACGGTTGCACCTCCTCGTGCCTCAGGGGCCAGCGCCCGATTGTAGCCGGCCGCGATGCAAGGCCGGCCGCTCGTGCTCCCCACCGCTCCCCCTTCCGATCCGCGCGGCTGTGCCCTACACTGGTGCCATGCTTTCAATCGTTGACGATTCGTCGGCTGAGCGCTTCGTCGCGCGCCGTGCCTCGGGCTGGCGGCAGCAGGAGAGCGCCGTCGTCCTGGAGCTGGAAGGCGCCCGCGAGCCCGATCGCACCGACATCGCCGCCGTCCTGGCCGGCGCGCGCCTCAACGACGCGCTGGATCGCGCCGAGCTGGCGATCATGGTGCTGGAGAGCGGGGCCGTGCGGCTCCAGTTCGGCGCGCCGGGCACGGTCCCCTTCGAGCGCGATCTCGGGCTGCTGAATCCCGATGAGCTGGAGATCGCGCCGCTCGGGGTGACGACCACCGAGAGCGGCGTGCACGTCGCCAGCGAGCGCTACCGCGAGTTTGGCCCTGACCCCGAGGATGTCACCGTCGAGGTCGTCTTCGACCCGTTCAACCTGACGGTCCTGAACGCCGGCGGCGAGATCGTGGTGCGGCTGGCCGGCGAGCCGCCGGAGCCGCCCGCAGGCGATGACGACGACCTGGACGACTATCGCCCGTCGCCGCTGGCCTGGATTCGGCGGACGCAGGCGACGCCCGAGCGGGTGGTGACGGCCTCCTTCGCGCTGGACCCCGAAGAGAGGCTGTTTGGGCTGGGCGCGCGGGCCGGGCGGCTGAACCTCGTGGGGACACGGCAGGAGGTCGGGCCGCTGCTGACCGACGCCGAGACGGAGCCTGCCGCGGCAGCAGCGGAGGGCCGATCTACGGAGGGCCGATCTGTGGAGGGCCGATCTGTGGAGGGCCGATCTACGGAGGGCCGATCTACGGAGGGCCGATCTACGGAGGGCCGATCTACGGAGGGCCGATCCGAGACTGGCGGCTCTGGGCATCCTGAGGCCACTGGTGCTGTGGTAACCCGTCCGCCGTTCCTGCTCTCCAGCCGGGGATACGGACTACTGATCCACGGCCGGGCCGGGCTGACCGCCGATCTCGGGCAAGGGTGGCCCGACGAGTACACCCTGCTGGTCCCCGATGCCGACCTCGACCTCTTCCTGTTCCCGGCCGGCTGGCCGCGCACCTCGCTGAGTGGCTACGCCCGGCTGACCGGCCAGGTCGAGCAGCCGGAGGTGGGGGCGTTCGCCGTTCGGGCTGGCGCTGGCGCAGAGGAGGGTGCAGGTGCGTGGCCGTCCGGGGCGAGTGCGGCCTCACCTGCGCCGCGCTCCCCAGACGAGATGCGCGCAACCCTTCAGCGGGTGCTGAGCGGCGGGCTGGTCGAGCCGGGCTTCTGGCGCGTCAGCCTCGCGGGGCTGGGGACGGCCAGCGCGGACGCCCCGACCGTCCCGGCGGCGTCCACTGCGCTGACTGCTCGCTGGGTACAACTGGCGTTGCTGGCGCCGCTGGTGGGCGGGGATCTCTCAGGGGTGACCGGGCCGCTGGCCGAGATCGTCCGGGCCTACACGGCTCTGCGCCACCGGTTGCTGCCGTACTTCCTGCACGCCGCCCACGAGACCGCCGAGGTCGGGCTGCCGATGTTGCGGCCATTGCTGCTGGAGCACGCCTGGGATCCTGACGCCGTCGAGATCGACGATCAGATGCTGCTCGGGCGTGACGTGCTGCTCGCCCCGATCTTCTCCGATCTGGCGTCGCCGGTGACGCGGCGGGTCTACCTGCCGGGCTACGCCAACTGGTACGACTGGTGGACCGGCCTGCTCTACGAGGGTCGCCAGTGGATCGAGACGACGGCGCCGCTGGATCGGCTGCCGATCTACGTTCGAGCCGGGACCGCCGTGCCGCTGGCCGATCCACGTGAGATGCCTGACCAGGGGCCGGCCCCCGTGACCCGCCTCCTGCTGTTCGCCCCGCGCGACGGCGCGATCGGGTCCAGCATCGACCTCGCCGACGACGAGCTGATGGGCGTCGAGCAGGAGCGCGGCGACCGTAAGGCCCGGCTGTACCTGGAGGGCATCCCGCCCAGTATCCGTGACCTGGAGATCGTCGGGCTGCCGGCCAGGGTGACGCTGGTGGACGCCTCCTCGCCCGCCGTCGCCCTGACGCCCAGCGACGGCATCCTGCCCGGGCTCGGCGCGCACTGGAGCAGCATCACCGTCCGGCTGGAGCAGGGGGCGTTTACGGCCGGCCTGGAGCTGAGCTGGTAGACGCGAGGCGCGGCGCAGCGGCGGGCCGTGGCGACGCGCCTCGCACTCGATTGGCTGTCCGTCCGTTAGAGATATCGTTCGGCCGACCCTGGGCCGTGTGGTAGCCTGACGGTGGGCCGCCGCCCTCCGTCTGACGGTAGGGCCTGACCGCCGCGAGACCGGGAGTTCGGGGGCAGCGTGGATAGCTGGATCGGCCAGCAGTTGGGGCCGTACGAGCTCCAGAGCAAGCTCGGGGCGGGCGGCATGGGCGTCGTCTACCGGGCCGTCCATCAGCGGCTCGGGCAGCCGCGCGCCATCAAGGTTCTGCCAGTCTCGTTCGCGCACGACGAGACGTTCCTCCAGCGCTTCGAGCGCGAGGCGCGCCTCGCCAGCGAGCTGCGCCATCCGAACATCGTGATCATCCACGACATCGCCGAGGAGCGCGACACCCACTACATCGTCATGGAGCTGCTGGAGGGCCGCTCGCTCCACGAGGTGATCCGCAACGAGGGGCCGCTCTCCGTCGAGCGCAGCGTGCAGCTGCTGCGCCAGCTTGCCGAGGCGCTCGACTTCGCGCACGCGCGCGGCGTCGTGCACCGCGACATCAAGCCCGGCAACGCCATCGTGGATGGGGACGGCCACCTGACGCTGGTCGATTTCGGCATCGCGCGGGCGGCCGAGGGCACTCGCCTGACCGAGGCCGCGACGCGCATCGGCACGGCGGAGTACATGTCCCCGGAGACGATCACCGAAGGCGAGAGCGGCCCCGGCACGGACCTGTACGCCCTTGGGGTCATCGCCTACGAGATGCTGACGGGCAGGGTGCCGTTCACCGGCGTCAACTCCCAGACGATCATGTACGCCCAGATCCACACTCAGCCGCCGCTGCCACGCACACTGCGGACGGACCTCTCGCCGGCCGTCGAGTGGACCGTGCTCAAGCAGTTGCAGAAGTCGCCCGCCGAGCGCTTCCCGACCGGCAAGGCGTTCGTGGACGCCATCGAGGCTGCGGCAGCTGGCCTCCAGACCGCCCCGCGCCGCCAGGACGCGGCGGGCGCCGGCCCGGCCGGCGGACCGGCCAGCGGGCGGCCAGTAACCGGCGCACCGACCGCGACGCCGCCGCCCCGAGCGTCGTCGCCCGCCAGCCCCGGGGCGTCTGGTGGGTCGGGTCCGCCGGCCTCGGGACCGGTCAGCGGCGGTCCGGCCGGCAGCAGCCCGGCCGGCGGCGGTCCGGCCGGCGGCGGTCCGGCCGGCGGCACGCGTCAGACGCCGCTGCGCGGCACGCCCAGCTTCGTGCCGCCCCCGCCGACCATCCCCGGTGCAATGCACGAGCCGCTGCCCTCGCCAGTCACGACCGGGGTGCACCGCATGCTTGAGCGGACCCAGCCGAGCCGGCTCACCCTCTACAAGCTGACGTTCGGGCTGCTGCTGGCGCTGATCCTGCTGCTCTGCTGGCTCCCGACCCCGCGCGATCCGCTGGCGTACAACGGGCAGGCCCGCCTGATCTATCCGTTCGGGCTGGCCGGCAGCTATCCGCTCGGCGGGGACGCTGACGGGCGCGACGTCCTGAGCCTGCTGATGCTGGCCGGCCGCTTCGTGACGCTGCGCCTGCTGACGACCGGCGGCATCGTGGCGGGCGTCGGGCTGCTGCTGCGGCGGCAACTGACGAAGCGGCTGCGTCGCGCCTGGCCGAGCACGCCGCTGCTGGTGCTGACCGTCAGCGTGGCGCTGGCCGCCAGCCTGCTGGCCGAGACGGGCATCGGGCTGTTCGGGACGGACACCACCTTGCGCTGGCTGGGCGTCTTCGGGCGGCTGCTGCTGGGCGCGCCGCCCGATTCGACGAGCGTCTCCTGGAGCAGCCTGCTGATCGATGGTCGGGAGGCCGGCCTGCGCGCGCCGTGGCTGGTGCTGTTCCCGCTGATCTGCCTGCTCGGAACGGCGGCCAGCGCGCTGCTGCTCGGGAGCGGCGTCGCCGACCTGCTCAAGCGGCGTGCGCCGGCCCCGACGGCGGTGCTGTCCCCGGACGAGGCTGGCCGCTGGTAGGGCGGCATGGGTGAGCCACCGGCTGGCGTCTCTGTCGTGGCCCTCGCCGATGCGGTCCGCGAGCGCTACGGGCTGGCGGTCTCGTCGGTCGTGTTTCTGCCGCTCGGGCACGACCCGGCCGCCTGGGTGTTCCGTGTCGAGACGGCCAGGGGACCGTACTTCCTGAAGCTCTGTTCGCGGATTCGGCACGAAGCCGGCCTCCGTGTGCCGCGCTCGCTCCAGCAGCAGGGGAGCCGGCGGGTGGTCGCGCCGCTCGCCACGCTGGCCGGCGACCTCTGGACGGCGGTCAGCGGGTACGCGATGGTGCTGTATCCGTTCGTGGACGGCCCGAACGCGAAGGCGCACGGCCTGACGGCGGCGCAGTGGATCGTCTACGGCAGGGCGGTCCGCGAGATCCACGAGACGCCGCTGCCGCCGTCGCTCCGAGGCGTCGTGGCATCCGAGTCGTATCTGCCGACCGGTGCTGACCTGACGCGCTCGTTGGACGAGCAGCTTGGCGATGCAGCTTCTGGCCGCACGTTTGCCGATCCAGCGCACGTGGCTCTGGCGCAGCTCTGGCGGCCTCGGCGCGAGCAGATTCGGGCGCTCGTGGCGCAGGCCGAGGCTCTGGGCCATGCCCTGGCCCAGACTGCGCCGCCGCTGGTGCTTTGCCACGCCGACATCCACACGGCCAACGTCCTGGTGGACCCAGACGGCGACCTCTGGATTGTGGACTGGGACGAGACGCTGCTGGCCCCTCGCGAGCGCGACCTGATGTTCGCGGTCGGCGGCATCAGCCGCACGATGGTCACGCCCGAGCAGAGCGACCGATTTCTACGCGGCTACAACCAGGGGTGTGCCCTCATTGTCCCCGATCCGCTGGCGCTCGCGTACTACCGCTACGCCTGGGCCGTCTCGGACATCAGCGCGTACGGGGAGACCGTGCTGCGGCGCGACGACCTCAGCGTGTCGCTGCGGCTGGGGGAGGTCGAGGCGTTCGCGAGCCTGTTCGCGCCGGGCAACATCGTGGAGATCGCGCTGGCCTCCGATCCACATGGCTAGTGAGCCTCTGTGATCTCGGGACAGCATCCAACGTTCTGATAGGATCGTGATGGCTAAGCTTGGGCGCTGAACCACTACAGTAGGGGCATACACGGAATGGTGATCCACGCCCCATGAGTCTTGCGTTTGCTGATCCACTGCATGGCGTCACTGTTCCGCGCCTTCACCTCTCATCAGTCGAGATCTTCAGTGGCGCAGGTGGGTTGGCTCTAGGTATGGAGCAGGCAGGCTTTCGTCACCTGGCCCTCGTGGAACTTGACAAACATGCCTGTGCCACCCTGCGCGAGAACTCTGTGCGGAAGGCTGTGAACGGCCACGGCTGGCCGGTAGTTGAGGGTGCTGTCGCCAAATTCGAGTATGGACCGTACATTGGCCGGGCGTCGATACTGGCTGGTGGTGCTCCGTGTCAACCGTTTTCGCTGGCCGGTCGGCAGCAGGGTGACGCCGACCGACGGAATATGTTTCCAGAGGTGTTCCGGGCCCTCCGTGAATTGATGCCTCAGGCGTTCCTTCTGGAGAATGTCAGGAATCTCGCCGGCCGAGGATTTCGACCGTATTTCGACTACTTGCTATTGCAGTTGGAGTTTCCGTTCGAGGAGCCTCGAGCGGGTGAGACCTGGGCCGAGCATAAGCGGCGGCTTGAGGAGCTACGTGTCGAGCGCCGTAACCTGGATCCGACAGACCGACCCACATACGAAGTCCGCGCGGGCGTACTCAACGCTGCCGACTTCGGCGTGCCACAGATCCGACATCGGGTCTTTATCGTCGGATTCCGACGCGATCAACGGATCACACCAAGGATTCCCGTCGGGTTTCACTCCGAAGATGCGCTCTTGTGGTCGCAGTGGGTGGATCGTTCGTATTGGGACGAAAACCGTGTGGCCATCTCTCAAATACCTGAGATGCCATGCTCCGTCGCAGCCCGTGTCGCTCGGCTACGGGCTCATGGAAAGCCGCCCGAGCTCCGGTGGCGAACCTTGCGCGACGCGATCAACCACGAACCTGAAGCGTGGGCTTGGCGACCACTGCCCGAGCCAGTTCGAGCAGGGACCGACGAGTATCAGCAGCACTTCCTCATTCCTGGAGCACGCGTGTACGAAGGGCATACGGGTAACGATCTAGACCGCCCCGCCAAGACTATTAAGGCTGGGGATCACGGGAACCCAGGAGGCGAGCACGTCCTCGTGAGGATGGGGCATCCGCATCGCTATCTTTCGATCCGCGAGTGCGCACGTGTTCAATCGTTCCCTGATTCCTACCACTTCGTCGGTAGCCGCTCAGAGTGTATGCGGCAACTCGGCAACGCAGTTCCTGTGCTTCTTGCGCGGATCCTCGCGGAATCTGTTGCTCAACAGGTATTGAGCGCCAACGCTTCACATCAGAATCTCGTAGCCGCGGGAGCCTGACGGGACTGGCGTGCCGCGAGAACTGGAAGTGACGAGGCGCATTATGCGCGCCGTTCGAGGTCGAGACAGCATCGCTGAGCTTGCGGTGCGTCGACGGCTGTGGGCTAACGGTGTCCGATATCGCCTCAATGCAAAGCTCCCTGGACGCCCAGATCTGGCTTTCCCAGGACGACGCATCGCCGTCTTTATCGATGGTGACCTCTGGCATGGAAACAGTTGGCGAGTTCGCGGGCTTCCGAATTTGGAGGCTCAGTTCCCGACCCGAACGACGTGGTGGGTCGAGAAGATTCGACGAAATATGGAACGCGACCGCTGGGTCACCGAACAGCTTGCCGCGGACGGGTGGAAGGTCCTCCGATTCTGGGAGAGCGATACATTGGCGGACCCGAACGGCGTGGCACGTTTGATCGCGGACCGTGTCCGTGGTAACGATGACATGCAGTTCCACTGCCTGCCGACGACCGTCAAAGAGCGACGGCGACTGGGCAGTGTGAGGACACGAGCGGGGAGATTGAACGAGGCTCAGCCTATGTCGGATGGGGCTTCGAAGTCATCTGAGTCAATCAGCACGGGGGGACCTGGAAGGGATGACCACTGACGGAGGCGCGCCTCAGCATCTCCCTGGCTACAGCCTCGCGACACAACTCCGTGCCAGGTTTGCGTAGTTCAGCGGATCGTATTCAACAAGTGGGCCAGGATCGACTGGCGGCCCCGCTTCACGCATTCGGCGCTGCCGTTGACTGGATCGACTCGCGTCGTTGCCAAGCTGTTCGTCCACGCCACCAATGTAGCGGGCTTCACCTTCGACGGGCCAGCCTGCTTGCTCCGAACCCGAGAGCGCGCGTATCCTCTCCCGTACGACGGTGGACTCCTCGGCAGGCCCGACCACCTCGCTCATGTGAACTGTCTGTCAGGTGATGTGCAATGGCAAAGCTCACCGTCGAGATCGTGACCGCCGAGCGTCAGGTCTACAATGAGACTGATGTTGATATGGTCGTCGCTCCAGGCAGCGAGGGCGTACTGGGCATCCTGCCGAGCCACGCGCCGCTGCTGACGACCCTCCAGCCGGGCGCCCTCCGCGTCAAGAAGGGCGGCACCGAACAGGAGATGGCCGTCAACGGCGGCTTCCTCCAGGTCAAGTCGAACCGCGTGCTGATCCTGGCGGATCATGCTGAGCGCGCCGAAGAGATCGACGCCGCGGTCGCTGAGGAGGCGCGCCGCCAGGCCGAGCAGGCCCTCTCAGATGCCACGCGCAACGGCAACGCCGTGCAGGCCGAGGCGGCCCGCGCGGCCCTCAAAGCATCGCTGGCCCAGCTGCAAGTCGTGCGGCGGCGGCGCGGCGGCCACGCTGGCGCGCCCGTCGATCGCTAGCCGCGTCGCCTCTCCGGCCCCTGGCAGCGCCCACCGCCAGCCCGCTCCCTTGTGACTCCGCTGCCCGACCACGCGTCGGCGTTCGGCTGACGGTGGCCTGATGTTCGGAAAGTCGATCGGCATCGATCTCGGGACCACGAACGTCCTGGTCTACGTCAAGGGACGTGGCGTCGTCATCAACGAGCCGTCGGTGGTCGCGTACTCGGAGGCTGACAACCGCGTCCTGGCCGTCGGGAAGCAGGCCCGCGACATGCTCGGGCGCTCGCCGGAGCGCATCCAGGTGGTCCGGCCGATGCGCGACGGCGTCATCGCGGACTACACCATCACCGAGGCGATGCTGCGGTACTTCATCCGCCGCGTCTCCGGGCCGCTGAACCTGTTCCGGCCGGTCGTGATGATCTGCATCCCGGCCGGCGTGACTAACGTCGAGAGCCGCGCCGTCCTCGACGCGACGCTCCAGGCCGGCGCGCGCGAGGCCCACCTGATCCCCGAGCCGCTGGCGGCGGCCATCGGCGCGAACGTGCCGATCGACGGACCGCACGGCAGCATGGTCATCGACATCGGCGGCGGGACCACCGAGGCCGCCGTGATCTCGCTCAACGACATCGTCGTGTCGGCGTCGATCCGGGTGGGCGGCAACCGCATCGACGAGCTGATCCAGACCTACGTCCGCCGCAAGTACAACCTCGTCATCGGGGATCGCACGGCCGAAGAGATCAAGCTGAAGGCCGGCAGCGCGATCCCCCTGCGCGACGAGGAGCTGGTCGAGGTGCGGGGGCGCGACCAGATCGACGGTCTGCCGAAGATGCGCCAGTTGTCCTCGCACGAGGTCACCGAGGCGATCTCCGACGCCCTGAATCAGATCGTCTCCACCGTCAAGTCGGTGATGGAGCAGACGCCCCCCGAGCTTGCCGCCGACATCGTCGACAAGGGCATGGTGCTGACCGGCGGCGGCGCGCTGCTCCGCAACATCGACCGGCTGCTGGCCCGCGAGACCGGCGTCCCGGCCTACATCGCCGAGGATCCGCTGTCGTGCGTGGCGGTCGGGTCCGGGCGGGCGCTGGAGCACCTGCCCGTCTTCCGGGACAGCCTGACGCCCGTCTGACGAGGGTCGTAGGCCGAGGGGCGTAGGCCGAGGGGCGTAGGCCGAGGGGCGTAGGCCGAGGGGCGTAGGCCGAGGGGCGTGGGTCGTAGGCTTTGGATCGTGGGCCGTAGATCGAGGGGCGTGGGGGCGCCGTTCCTTCCCCACGCCCCTCGATCCACGATCCACGACCCCGGTTTGTGCCTTTCAGCACCGTGATATACTTGCGCTGGCCGGCGGCGGCTGCTGTCTGCCCTCGGTGCTCCCCTCCTTGTTCCCCCTGCATGCCCCTTGCTCGCCCAGTGTGCTACTGTCCGTCTGGCAGTCGTCCTGGTCCCCTCACCGAACCGCCATCTCAGGAGTCTGATCGATGCTGGAGTCCTTCGGACCTATCGCTATCTTCCTGATCGTCGCGCTCGTCTTTCCCGTCATTCCGCTGATTCTCAGCAGCTTCATCCATCCCAAGAATCCAAACCGCGTCAAGCTCCAGCCGTATGAGAGCGGTGTCGAGACCATCGGCCCGACGCACATCCAGTTCCGGACGCGCTACTACCTGTACGCGCTGATCTTCGTGATTTTCGACGTCGAAGTCATGTACCTGTTCCCCTGGGGTGTCGCCTTCAACAGCCTGGGCGTGGCCTCGCTGGTCAAGATGGTGATCTTCATCGCCTTCCTGCTGGTCGGCCTTGCCTACGCCTGGAAGAAGGGCGCGCTCACCTGGGAGTAGGCGTGGTCCTTCTGCCTCGGAGGTAGCCCGCTATGACCGTTCCCCCTGACCAGCGCCCAGAACTGACGCTCGGGAATCCCAACGATCAGACGGCGCTTGTCTTCGACCGTCCCCGGCCAGCAGACGAAGTCCTTGAGTCCCGCTTCGCCCCGCCCACCGAGCTGAAGGGCCACGCGATGGTCGTGTCCCTCGACTCGCTGATCGGCTGGGCGCGGAGCAACTCGCTCTGGCCGCTGACGTTCGGGTTGGCCTGCTGCGCCATCGAGATGATGGCCGTCGGCACGGCGCGCTGGGACATCTCCCGCTTCGGCTCCGAGGTGTTCCGCCCGTCGCCACGGCAGGCGGACGTGATGATCGTCTCCGGCACGGTGACCACCAAGATGGCCCCGTCCGTGCGGCGCCTCTACGACCAGATGTCCGAGCCGAAGTACGTCATCGCGATGGGCACCTGCGTCATCGCGGGCGGGCCGTACCAGGGCAGCTACAGCACCGTGCCCGGCATCGACAATTTCGTGCCGGTGGACGTCTACCTTGCCGGTTGCCCGCCACGGCCGGACGCGCTGCTGCACGGCATCATGCAGCTCCAGGCGAAGATCAGAACGGCGGCCGGGATGAAACCACGATGAACGACGAGTCCTCGACCAACACCACGCCTCCGGCTGGCGATGCCGCGCCGGCCGCCACGCCAGTCGCGAAGCCTGCTGCCAGGCCGGCCGCGGCAAAGGCTGCTCCGCCCCCCAAGCCCGTCGAGCCGGATACGGAAGAGGTCACGGCCCTGCGCGCGCTGGTCCCGGACCTGACCTGGGAGCGTCGCCACGGCTACGTCGAGGTGAAGGTGCCGAGCGCGCAGATCATCGCGGTGGCCCGCGAGGTCAAGCGGCTTGGCTACAACTACCTCTCGGCGGTCACCGCCGTCGACTGGCGGGACCGCGTCGAACTGCTCTACCACTGCTACGGCTGGGACTACGTCGAGACGCCCGGCTGCATCGTGCTGCGGACCGACCTCCCGCCCGAGCCGAACCCGCTCATCCCGAGCCTGACGGCCGTCTGGTTGGGCGCTGAGCTGCAAGAGCGCGAGATCTACGACCTGTTCGGCGTCAAGTTCCTGGGGCACCCGGACATGCGCCGCATCCTGCTCGACGACAACTTCCCCGGCCACCCGCTGCGGAAGGATTGGACGTTCGACTACGAGTACGTCCTCGTGCGCCACCTCAAGTACGGCGCCGAGGGCCAGGACGCGCCGCCCGGCGGCGGGGAGGGGTTCCGCCGTGTCTGAAGGCGTCGCGATCGAGATCCTCGAATCGGACTCTCCCAATGAGATGACGCTCAACATGGGGCCGCAGCACCCCTCGACCCACGGGGTGTTCCGCCTCATCATGCAGCTGGACGGCGAGACGGTCGTCGGGGTGAAGCCCGTGATGGGCTACCTCCACCGCTCCACCGAGAAGCTCGGGGAGGCCCGCACCTACGTGCAGGGCACCACCCTGACCGACCGGATGGATTACCTCTCGCCGATGACGACGAACTGGGCCTACGCCCTGGCTATCGAGCGCCTGGCCGGCCTCGAAGTGCCCGAGCGCGCCGAGTACATCCGCGTCATCGTGTCCGAGCTGAGCCGCATCGCCAGCCATCAGGTTGCCATCGGCACCTTCGGCGCGGACGTCGGCACCTGGTTCACCCCGCTTGTCTACTGCTTCCGCGAGCGCGAGGAGATCCTCGATCTCTTCATGCTCTGCGCGGGCGTCCGGATGAACCCGAGCTACATCCGCTTCGGCGGCGTAGCGCGTGACCTGACCGACGAGTTCCTGGCGCGGTGCCAGGTGTTCATCGAGAAGATGCCCGAGAAGATCGACGAGTACGAGTCGCTCCTGACCACGAACGAGATCTTCATGGCGCGCACCAAGGGCATCGGGCTGCTGCCGCCGGACCTGTGCCGCGAGTACAGCATCACCGGCCCCATCGCGCGGGCCAGCGGCGTCGCCTACGACGTCCGCCGCGCCGAGCCGTACGGCATCTACGACCGCTTCGACTGGGAAGTGCCGGTCCGCTTCGGCGGCGACGCCTACGACCGCTACCTCGTGCGGGTGGCCGAGATGCGCGAGAGCGTCAAGATCGTCCGTCAGGCCCTGCGGGATATCCCCCCCGGCGACATCCGGGGCCGCATGCCGAAGATCCTGCGCCCGCCAAAGGGCGAGGCCTACGGGCGCATCGAGGGGCCGAAGGGCGAGATCGGGTTCTACCTCATCAGCGACGGCTCGACCTCGCCGTACCGCTACAAGGTGCGCGCCCCGAGCTACATCAATCTCGGCGTGCTCGGGCAGTTGACCATCGGCCACAAGGTGGCCGACGCGGTGGTCATCCTGGGCAGCTTCGACATTGTTATGGGTGAAGTCGACCGATGAGCGATCCTCTCTCGAATCCTGTCGGGGCGATAGCCCAGCTTCTCGACGGGCTGCTGCGCTCGGCCTTGCCTGGCTGGCTCGCCAGCATGCTGATGGCCGTGATCGGGGCTGGCGTGCTGGCCGGCGTCGTCTCGGGCGCGGTCATCCTGCTGGTCTGGATGGAGCGCAAGATCATCGCGCGGATGCAGGACCGCTCCGGTCCGAACCGCGTCGGCCCATTCGGCCTTCTGCAGACCGTCGCCGATGCGATCAAGCTGCTCTCCAAAGAGGACATCGTGCCGGCCCGGGTGGACAAGGTCCTCTGGGCCCTCTCGCCGATCATCGTGCTGGCCGCCGCGCTGATGGCCTGGGCTGTCATCCCATGGTCGCCGGGCGTGGCGCCCTCCAACCTGAACGTTGGCGTCCTCTTTGTCTCGGCCATGGGCAGCATGCCGGTGATCGGCGTGATCATGGCGGGCTGGGGCTCGAACAACAAGTACGCGCTGCTCGGCGGTATGCGCTCGGCGGCGCAGCTGGTGAGCTACGAGATCCCGGGCATCCTGGCGGCGCTGGTGCCGGTGATGCTGGCCGGCACGATGTCGATGACGGGCGTCGTCCTGGCGCAAGAGCTTCCGACGCGCCTCGGCGGCATCCATAACTGGTGGTTCGTCTTCACGCCATGGGGCTTCCTGGCCTTCATCATCTTCCTGATCGCTGGCATCGCCGAGACGAACCGCACGCCGTTCGACCTGATCGAGGCCGAGTCCGAGCTGGCCGCTGGCTTCCACACCGAGTACAGCGGCATGCGGTTCGCCCTCTTCTTCCTGGCCGAGTACGCGAACGTCTTCGCGGTCTCGGCCATCGGCGCGACGCTCTTCCTGGGCGGCTGGGCCGGCCCGATCCCGTTCGTGCCGTCGGTCGGGCCGGGGATCCTCTTCTTCCTCGGCAAGACCATGTTCCTGGTCTTCGTCTTCATGTGGATTCGCTCCACGCTGCCGCGCTTGCGGTACGACCAGTTGATGAACTTCGCCTGGAAGCGCCTGCTGCCGGCCGGGTTGATCGTCGTCGGTATCACCGCCTGCTGGATCACCCTGTCCAACATGCTCCTGCCGGGGGTGAGGTAAGCCATGTACGGAGCTGGCATTGCCAAGGGGATGATGACCACCCTCTGGCACTTCTTCTTTGCAAAATCGGTGACGCTCCAGTATCCCGAGGAGCGGCTCGAGCTGCCCCCCTGGACCCGTGGCCGCCCGCGCCTGATCTACGACGTGGACTCCGGCGACCTGCGCTGTACGGCCTGCGGCGCCTGCGCGCTGGCCTGCCCGGTTGACGTCATCAAGATCGAGCAGCACCCGGCCGTCGGGAAGGGCAAGGTGCTGGATCGGTTCGACCTCGATATGGGCGGCTGCATCGAGTGCGCCCTCTGCGTCGAGGCCTGCCCGTTCCGTGCCATCGTGATGGCCCCCGACTTCGAGTTCGGCGCGTACGACCGCGAGAAGTCGCTGGTCTTCAACATGCACGAGCTGCGCATCGCGGGGACGCCCGAGGTTGACTCGGCGATGGAGTTCATCCAGGGCGTCAAGCGCGGACGCAGCGCGCAGGCGGGTGCGAGTCCGGCCCCGGCCGGCGCTGCGAAGGCCCCGGCTGCGGCCGGGCGCGCTCCGGCAGCCGCCGGCGCGAAGGCGCCGGCCGCTGCCGCCGCCAAGGCTGCGCCGGCGACGGCCCCTGCTGCCGCCGCTGCTGCTGCCCCGGCCGCTGCTCCCGCTGGTGGTGGCCAGATGACCGCCGCCCAGCAGAAGGCGTCGTCCGTGACTGGCCCGCTCGGGTTCACGTCGGACATGGCCGGGCTGGCCCCGTCGGACCGGGCCAAGATCTACAAAGAGCGCGCGGCTGCCGCTGGCATCGGCCGGCCGGCCCCGAAGGAGTAGGTGGCAGTGTCAGCGACTGACGTCTTCGTCGCGATCGCGTTCTACGTGACGGCTGCCGCCATGCTCCTTGGCGCAGTCGGCATGGTGATGAACCGCGACATGATTCGCAGTGCGATGCTGCTGGTCCTCGTCCTCTCGGGCGTGGCCGTCATGTACGTGCTGCTCTCGGCCGACTTCCTGGCCATCGCCCAATTGCTGGTCTACGTCGGCGCGATCATGATCCTGATGCTCTTCGCGATCATGCTCACGCCGAACCAGATTGACCTTGCGGGCGGTTCGGCCCAGGGCCAGCGGATCAGCGCCGCGCTCACCGCGCTGGCAGTGGCTGCGCTGTCGATCAGCGTGGTGGTCACCCACCGCTGGAATCTCCGACCATCTCCCCTGAACATGGAGACGGCCGAGAAGATCGGCAACCTGCTCTTGACGACCTACGTTCTGCCGTTCTGGATCGCGTCGGTCTTGCTGACCGTCGGGCTGGTCGGCGCAATCGTCATCGCTCGGGAGGAATAGAGCCATGGCGCTGGCTCCGATCGGCCTGCAGCACTTCCTGGTGCTGTCGGCGATCCTTTTCTCCATCGGGATGTATGGCGCGCTTTCACGCACCAACGCCGTCGGGATCCTTCTCTCGATTGAGCTGATGCTGAACGCCGTCAACGTCATGATGGTGGCGTTCGCCTGCTACGTGCAGCCCGCTCCGGGCGGCGCGGACCTCGCAGGTCAGCTCTTCGCGATCTTCATCATGACCGTGGCCGCTGCCGAGGCGGCGGTCGGGCTGGCGATCGTGATTACCGTTTACCGCCTGCGGCACACCATCCAGGTCGACGAGATCGACCTGCTGAAGGGATAGGCAGTATGGCTGATTCCCTGTCGCTCGCCTGGTTGATCCCGCTGCTGCCATTCGCAGCCTTCGCGATTGTCGGGCTGTTCACCCAGCGCAAGGGTGAGCTGTCCAGTTGGCTCGTGATCGCGGCGACGGCCGTCTCCTGCGCGATCTCCTGGATGATCTTCTCCCAGGTTCACGGCGGGGCCGCATCGGCCGCGCACCCCTGGGAGCGCAGCATCCCGTGGTTGGCGCTCTCCGTCAACACGGTGCTGCCGTTCGGCATCATCATCGACCCGCTCACGTCCATGATGCTGGTCGTCGTCACGTCGGTGGCGCTGCTGGTGCAGATCTACTCCCGAGGCTATCTCTGGGAGCCTGAGGCTGAGCACCACGACGAGCATGGTGACGGCCACGGTGATGGGCACGGCGGCCACGGCGATGGGCACGGCGGCGATGGCGATGGGCACGGCGACGCGCATCATGCGCCGTCGCAGGCCGGACCGCCCCCGCCGCTGGTCCGCGATCCGAACTACGGCCGCTTCTTCGGGTATCTCGGCCTGTTCACGGCGGCGATGCTCGGGCTGGTGCTCGCCAACAACCTCCTGGTTATCTACATGTTCTGGGAGGGCGTGGGCCTCGGGTCGTACCTGCTGATCGGCTTCTGGTACAACCGCCGCCACCAGACGGGCAGCTTCATCAACCGTGAGGGACGGGAGATTCCGATCCTCAGCGGCCCGGCCCCGGCGGCCATGAAGGCGTTCGTCACGACGCGCCTCGGCGACTTCGGCTTCCTGCTGGGCATCCTCTGGCTCTGGTGGCACGCGGACACGCTCGAGTTCACCAGGCTGATCGAGATGGCCGAGCACGGCGAGCTGACCTCGGGCATCCTGGGGGTGGGCTGTATCCTCCTGTTCACGGGTGCGGTCGGCAAGTCGGCGCAGTTCCCGCTGCACGTCTGGCTGCCAGACGCCATGGAAGGCCCGACACCGGTCTCGGCCCTGATCCACGCCGCCACGATGGTCGCGGCGGGCGTGTACCTGGTCGGGCGGACGTTCCCGCTCTTCGAGCATGCGCCGGCCGCGATGATCACGGTGGCGTTCATCGGCGGCTTCACGGCGATCTTCGCCGCCTCGATGGGCCTCGTCTCGACCGACATCAAGCGCGTGATGGCCTTCTCGACGGTCAGCCAGCTTGGCTACATGATGCTGGCAATGGGCTCGTACAGCGAGGCGGCTGGGGCCTTCCACCTCTTCACCCACGCCTTCTTCAAGGCGCTCCTCTTCCTGACGGCTGGCAGCGTGATCTACGCGCTGCACCGGGCGGGCGCGCCACACGTCGGGTACGTGGAGACGCCGAACGGCCGGGCGCAGGTGGTTCCCGCCCAGGACATGCGGGTGATGGGCGGCCTCTTCAGCCGCATGCCGATCACCGCCTGGACGATGATCATCGCGGCGCTCTCGCTGGCTGGCATCCCGCCGCTCTCCGGCTTCTGGAGCAAGGACGAGATCCTGCTGGTGACGCTCCACTCGGCGGAGAGGTACGGCGGCGTCTACTGGGTGCTGCTCGGCTTCGCCCTGATCACCGTCTTCATGACGGCTTTCTACATGTTCCGCGTGATCTTCCTGACCTTCGGCGGGACGTTCCGTGGCAGCATGGACCCGCGGTACATCAAGGAATCGCCGCTGACGATGACGCTGCCGCTGCTGATCCTGGCGGTGCCCTCGGTCCTCGTCGGGCTGTGGGGAGCGCCGCAGCTTGGGAACGGCTTCGCGCACTTCCTTGAGGGCGACGAGTTCCACGGCTCGGAGATGAACGTCGGGCTGGCGGCCATCGGAACGGTGTTGGCGCTGGCCGGCATTGCGACGGCCTGGGCGATGTACTCGGCGAAGTCGATCTCGGCCGAGGCGCTGGCGGCCCGCTTCCGACCGGTCTACGTGGCGCTGTTCAACCGCTACTGGTTCGACGAGCTGTACGGCTGGATCCTGGACAAGTTCGTCGTCGGCGTGGCGATGGGCATGAGCTGGTTTGACCGCAACGTCGTGGACGGGGTGGTCAACGGGGTCGGCAAGGGCACGACCGTCGCAGGGGACTGGCTGCGCGATCTCCAGACGGGCAGGATCCCCTCCTACGCCCTCGCGGTGGCTGGCGGCCTCGTCATCATCGCGTTCTGGGCCGTCTTCTTCGGTATCCGGTAGGTGTGAGGCCAACGTGGAACACTTGCTTCTCCATGTGATCCTGTGGGGCCCGGCTATCGGAGCCCTCGTCACCATCCTGGCCGGGCAGGGGATGTTCGCCCGCGTCATCGCCCTGCTCTCGACGGGCCTGACGCTCGCGGCGACCACCTACCTGTACGGCCGGTACAACCTGCAGGTCGGCGGCACCCAGTTCGAGAGTGTGATGCCGTTCATCCCGCAGATCGGCTCCTCGCTCCGCATCGGCGTGGACGGGGTCAGCCTGCCGCTGGTCTTCCTGAACGCTTTCCTGACGTTCCTGGTGGTGCTGATCTCCTGGAAGTTCACGCTGCGCCCGCAGCTCTACTTCACGCTGGTGCAGTTCCTCTCGACGGCGGTCACGGGCGTCTTCGTCTCGCTGGACCTGTTCGTCTTCTTCCTCTTCTGGGAGCTTGAGCTGGCCCCGATGTTCCTGCTCATCGGGATCTGGGGCGGCGCGCGCCGCGAGTACGCGGCGATGAAGTTCATCATCTACACCATCGCTGGCTCGGCGTTCATGCTGGTCGGCATCTTCGCGCTCTTCTTCCTGACGGGCGTGGGGACGTTCGACATGTTCCTGATCAGCGATGGGGCCAAGGCACTCCCCGTCGCCACGCAGGTGCTGCTGTTCCTGCTGCTGTTCGTCGGGTTCGCGGTCAAGGTGCCGATCTTCCCGTTCCACACCTGGCTTCCCGATGCCCACGTCGAGGCGCCGACCCCGATCAGCGTGCTGCTGGCGGGCGTGCTGCTCAAGATGGGCGGCTACGGGTTGATCCGCCTCTGCATGACGCTCTTGCCCGAAGGGGCGCGCGTGCTGGTGCCGTTCCTGGTGATCCTGGGCACCATCAACGTGATCTATGGCGCGATGCTGGCCCTCTCGATGATCAACGGCGACCTCAAGAAGATGATCGCCTACTCGTCGGTGAGCCACATGGGGTACGTCATCATCGGGATGGCGGCGCTCAGCGTGACGGGCATCCAGGGCGCGGTGGTTCAGATGTTCACGCACGGCACCATCACGGCGCTGCTGTTCACCAGCGTGGGGCTGGTCTACGACCGCACCCACACCCGCATCATCCCCGAGATGGGCGGTCTGGCCCCCAAGATGCCGTTCATCGCGGCTGGCTTCGTGATGGCGGGACTCGCATCGCTCGGGTTGCCGGGCATGAACGGGTTCATCGGCGAGTTCCTGGTGTTCATCGGCGCGTTCGAGGTCTGGCCCTGGCAGACGGGGATCGCCGCGTTCGGCATCGTGCTGACGGCCGGCTACATCACCTGGATGCTGATGCGGGTCTTCTTCGGGCAGCTTGACGAGCACAAGTGGCACGGGTTGACCGACGCCGACGGCCGCGAGAAGTTCGTGGTCGTGGCGATGCTCGCCCTGATCATCCTGACGGGCATCTGGCCGAGCGCCGTCGCCGACGTGATCGCCATCGGCGTCGCCCCGATTGCGAGGCTGTTCGCATGACGGCCCGGTGTGAACGGCTCGACGCCCGCTGGCCTGGCGGGCGCTCCCACTCGCGAGGTGCCCACCCGTGAACGACATTTCCCTTCGCGACGCCTTACTGATCCTGCCGGAGATCGTGCTGGCGGTCTGGGCGAGCCTGATCCTGACGGTGGATCTCTTCCTCGAACAGAAGAAGTCGAACCACCGCCTGATGCTCGTGCTGTCGCTGGTGGGCGTGCTGCTGGCGATGGTCGCCACGCTGACCCTGGCGGGCCAGAACACGACGGCCTTCTTCGGCACCGTGGTCGTGGACAACTTCTCGGTCTTCTTCAAGGTGATCTTCCTGATCGCCGCCGGCCTGGTGCTGCTGTCCGCCGAGAGCCTGGTCGAGCGGGTGGGCGAGAACGCGGCCGAGTTCTGTGGCCTGATCCTGTTCTGCACGGCTGGCCTGATGTTCATGGCCTCTGGCTATGAGCTGATGACCATCTATCTCGCGCTGGAGATCTCCAGCCTCTCGCTGGCGTTCCTGGCCGCCTGGAACAAGCGCGAGCTGCGCTCGACCGAGGCTGGCCTGAAGTTCTTCGTCCTGAGCGCCGTCTCCTCGGGCATCCTGCTGTTCGGCATGGCGCTGATGTACGGCATTGCCGGCAGCACGAACCTTGCGGACATCGGCCGGGTGTTGACGACGCCGTCCGTCGCGCCGGCCGCGCTGCTGGCGATGTCGATGCTGGTGGCTGGCTTCGGGTTCAAGATCTCGGCGGTGCCGTTCCAGATGTGGACGCCTGACGTCTACGAGGGCGCGCCGACCCCGATCACGGCGTTCATGTCGGTGGCCTCGAAGGCGGCCGGCTTCGCCGTGATCATGCGGATCTTCGACGTGGCGCTCGGCGCGGGCGCTATCGAGGCGGTCTGGCGCGACCTGTTCGTCGTGCTCTCGCTGGTGACGATGACGGTCGGCAACCTGGCGGCGCTGCTCCAGACGAACCTGAAGCGGATGCTGGCCTACTCCAGCATCGGGCACGTCGGCTACATGCTGATGGGCCTCGCCGCAGCCGCCGTGCCTGGCGTCGCAGGCACGGCGGCAGACGCCCCGGGCACGATTGGCCTGTCGAGCGTCCTGTTCTACCTGCTGGTCTACACCTTCACGAACGTCGGCGCGTTCGCTGTCATCATCGTGATGTCGCGGTACGTCGAGGGTGAGGACATCGGCCAGTTCGCGGGGCTGGCGCGGCGTGCCCCGATGCTCGCGGTGATCCTGACCCTGTGCCTGCTCTCGCTGGCCGGGCTGCCGCCGCTGGCCGGCTTCTTCAGCAAGCTGTACCTGTTCTTCGCCGCTGCCCAGGCTGGCCTGTACATCACGGTGGTCTGGGGCGTCCTGAACTCGGCCATCTCGCTGTACTACTACGCGCGGGTCATCAAGTCGATGTACCTCGCGGAGCCGACCAGCGACGAGAAGGTGCAGATCCAGATTGCGCCGGCCGTCTCGCTGGCCGCCGCGACTATCGGCGTGCTGGTGATCGGGCTGCTCTCGGAGCCGTTCATCCAGGCGGCGTCGCGGGCGGCCGGGACCATCGTCCGGTAGAAGCACCGGGTTGGGAGATCACGAGAGGCCGCCGGGGAAGGCCCTCACCCCCCCAGCCCCCTCTCCCGCTCACGGGGAGAGGGGGAGACGCACGAGGTTGTCGTTGCTCCCCCTCTCCCGCGCACAGGCCCGGTGGCCCGACTGGGCTGGGGGGTGAGGGCCTTCCCCGGCCCTACTTCAGGTACTCCCGCAGGCCCGCTTCCAGCGACCGGAACCGGACGCCGAACATCTCTTCGGCCGGGCGCGGATCGACCCGCTCATCCATGGTGATGAAGTCCACGGCGCCCGGCGAGAGCGGCGCATTCGGCAGGTACTGCAAGAACGCCGCCGGGACCTTCACCAGCCAGGCCGGCTGGTGGAACAGCGGCTTGTGCTTCCCGAGCAGCCGCATGATGGTGCGGTTGATCTCGTCCATGGTGATCGGGGTGGGGCTGCCCAGCTCGAAGACGCGGTTGGTCGCGGCCGGCAGATCGACGGCGAGCGCCGCCACCTTCGCTACGTCCGCGACGTAGGCCGGCTGCACCTGCTCCTGGCCCGAGCCGATGACCGGCGCGACCGGCAACACCTTGATGAACGTCACGAACTTGTTCATGCTGCGATCTTCAGGGCCGTAGATCCATGATGGGCGCAGGATGACGTATTCCATGCCACTGGATGTGATGGCGTTCTCGGCGCGCTCCTTGGCCTTGAACCACGGCTCGGTGCGGCCTGGCCGCGTGCCCGCGCCGCTCAGGTAGACGAACCGCCTGACGCCGTTCTTGACGGCGGCAGCCACCATCCTGGCGGTGCCCTCGCCGTCGATCTGCTGGTAGGTCCAGCCCTTGCGCGGGTTCTCGACCGGGTGATTCGGGAACTGGACCGCGTGGACGACCACGTCCACGCCCCTGGTGGCCGCGTCCAGCGAGGCCGGGTCCGTCACGTCGCCGCGCACGTACTCGACGCCCTGGCGGGGCCGAGCGCGGCCGGGATCGCGGGTCATCACCAGCAGTGTGTGGCCGCCAGCCTTGAGCAGCTCGTCGACGATCCGCGAGCCGATGAAGCCGGTGCCGCCCGCGATCAGGACGTTCACGACGCCTCCCGCGAGCCGATGCTCGCTGAACAGAGTATGTACAAGCAGTGTACAGCAAGCGGTGGCGGGGCCGAGCTATTCTGCTGGCATGCAACCTACGGCGTGAGAGCCTACGGCGTGTTGATCGCCGCTGCCGCCAGTGTGCGCGCGTACGCCACGCTCGCCTGCACGATGCCGTCGTCGATGCGGTAGCGGACCGGCCGCTCGCGGTAATCCAGGTGGTAGCTCAGGCAGTCTGCGCGGACCTCGCTGGCCCGTCCCAGGGCCGGGAACAGCTCCGACAGGAACGCCTTCTCCCAGAGCCGGTCAGGACCGCCGCGCGCATCCAGCACGTCGGTGGTCGAGCTGTAGTACTCGCGGAGGACGCGACGCACCAGGTCATCCTGGTAGATCAGGCCGCCCGGCGAGTAGTGCGGGCGGCCCGGCAGCGGGCTGTCCGCATCGCCCCAGTTCTTGCAGACCGGACTCAAGAACCCGAACGAGCCGGCCTGGAGCGCCCGCTCGTACAGGTTGTGGGCCGCGCTCGGGGCCAGCACGATGTCGTCGTCCATGAAGGAGATCAGCGGGCCAGTCAGCTCGTCCAGGAGCCGCAGCCGGCCCACGCTGAACTTCCGGTTGCGCTCGCGGATGTGCTCGTAGCCGCAGTAGACGCCCCGCTCAGAGGCCAGCCGCATCGCGAAGACCACGTCGTCACGCTTGATGACGGCGCTCTCGGCGGTGTCCACGATGTAGATGTCGAGCGGGATGCTCTCCTGCAAGATCAGCCCGACCAGCACCATCGCGAGCGTCGCCTTGCCCTCCGTCAGGATGCCGATCTGGACGGGTTGAATCTGCTCCTCGGTGCCGCGCGGAAGCTCGGAGCGTGCTGGGGACGGCGGAATGTTCTCATTCACGGTGGTGCGGTCCTTGCAGGCTCGGCGCGACGGAAGCTGCGCGCAAGCGACGTAATCTCCACGGGATCATACCGGTTCGCGGCACACTTCTCGTGGGCCCCCCGGCAGAAAGGAATCGATCATGGGTGTCCTGCGAGGGCTGCGGACCGCGTCCCTGGTGGCGGCGGGGGCAGCGGCCGGCGGGTGGCTCTGGACCCGAGCGCGCTCGGAGCGCAAGGCTGGCTGGCGGCAGATGCCGCCCGGCGCACCGCGCATCGTCATTCTCGGCGCTGGCTTCGGCGGTCTGACGACAGCCATCGAGCTTGGCAAGCAGGCGCAGGCTGGCCTCCGCGCCGAGGTGCTGCTGATCGACCGCGTCAACTTCCACCTCTTCACGCCGATGCTCTACCAGGTTGCGACGGGGCTGGTCGAGCCGGGGCACGTTGCCTACCCCGCCCGTCTCATCGCCCAGGACTACGGCTTCCGGTTCCGTGAGGGGACGGTCGAGGCGATCGACCTGGATCGCCGACAGGTGACCGTCAGCGGCGAGGCGATCCCGTACGACCGGCTGGTGCTGGCTCTGGGGAGCGTCACCAACTATTTTGGGAACGCGTCGATTGAGGCGCACGCGGCCTCGCTCAAGACGCTCGGGGACGCCGTCGCGATCCGCAACCGGGTGCTGGACGCCTTCGAGCGCGCCGAGGCCACCCGGGATGCGCAGGAGCGCAAGCGATTGCTGACCTTCGTGGTGGTCGGCGGCGGCGCGACGGGCATCGAGCTGGTCAGCTCGCTTCAGACGCTGATCCGCAACGGGCTGCTGCCGGGCTATCCAAGGATCGAGGCGTCAGACGTGCGCGTCGTGCTGGCCGAGGCTGGGCCGCGCCTGCTCAACGGCATGGATCCGTGGCTCGGCGAGACCGCTGCACGCCGGATGCAGGAACACGGCATCGAGCTGTTGCTCGGCAACCCGGCTACCGAGGTCTCCGAGGACGGCATCGCGTTCAAGGACGGCCAGCGCATCGAGAGTCGGACGGTGATCTGGGCGGCCGGCGTGCGGCCCTCGCCGGTGACAGCCGCGCTGGAGGTCGAACGGGGCAAGGACGGCCGGCTGGTGGTGACGCCGGAGCTGCACCTGTCGGCCTACCCTGATGTCTACGCCCTGGGCGACTGCGCCTGGTTCCCGATCCCCGAGGACTCGGGGCGGCCGGCCCCGCCAAACGCGCAGACCGCCGTCCGACAGGCCCCGGTGGTGGCCGGCAACGTCGCCGCCTCGCTGTGTGGCGAACCGCAGGACATCTACCTCTACAGCAACGAGGGCAATCTCGTGGCGCTGGGGCAGGGCGATGGCGTGGCGCTGGTCGGCCCGGCCCGGCTGGAGGGGTTCCCGGCCTGGGTGACGTGGCGCGGCTTCTACCTGGCCCAGTTGATGGGGTTCAAGAACCGGCTGGCCGTGCTGCTGGATTGGACCTCGGCGTACTTCGGAAACCGGCTGGCGCCGCGCCTCGACCTGACGCCCACCCCGAGTGGCACGTCTGCCCGGGCGGCGGATCGACCACCGAATGAGACGCAGTCATCCCCGCTGCCGCCACCTCGCGAAGCGCGAAAGCCGTCCGCCGCCGCTATGAGATAGCGAGGCCTCGCCCCTCTGCGTCAGAAATACAGCGGCACCGGCTGGGCGTTCTCCGTCTCCAGCATCCAGTCCAGCAGGATGGCCCGCATCTCGGCCAGGGCTGACCCGTAGTCCGGGCGGCCGGCCAGGTTCTCCAGCTCCCACGGGTCCGCCTGGAGGTCATACAGCTCGTCCACCTCGCCGGTCGTGTCGTGGACGTACTTCCAGCGCGCCGTGCGGGCCATCTTGCCGTGTCCCTGGGCCTCGCGCTGGCGGAGCAGCGGCCAGCCCACGCCGGACCGCTCCTCCGGTGTGAGGGCGGCCACGTCGGTCAGGGTGACGGCCGGGCCGCCCGCCCCGTACTCCGCGAAGACGGCCCGCCGAGGCGCGGCTCCTGGCACGGCCCCCGGCATCGGCTGGCCCTGGACGGCCGCCGGCGTCTCGATGCCGAGCAGCGCCAGCATCGTCGGCATCACGTCCACGAGGCTGACCAGCTCATCGCGCGTTTCGCCCTCGGGGAGGTGGCCGGGCCAGGAGAGGATCATCGGGACGCGAGTCAGCGCGTCGTAGAAGGTGCTCGACTTGCCGAGCAGCCGATGCTCGCCGGCGTAGTCGCCATGGTCCGAGGTGAACATGATGATGGTGTTCTCGTCCAGCCCGCGCGCCGCCAGGGTGTCCAGCACCCTCCCGACGTAGTCGTCGATCTGCCGGATCATCCCGTAGTACATGGCGCGGACCTCGCGGAAGTGGCGGTCCGGCAGGTCAGCAAAGCGGAACAACTCGTGGAAGACCTGCTGCCGCTCCGGCTTGTCGGCGAACTCGTCCGTGCGCCAGGGCGGCATCTGGATCGCGTCGGGATCGTACAGCGAGGCGTACGGCTCGCCGGCCTGATACGGCTCGTGTGGGTCAGGGACGGACAGCCACGCCAGGAACGGCTGGCCGTCGTCGGCCCGCGCGTCGAGGAACTGGACGCACTGCGCGGCAAGCTGGGCCGTCGTCGAGTCGTCTGGCGACTCGTCCAGTTTCTGCGAGCCGTAGCGCGGCGCGTGATCCCTGGCAGCCCAGCCGTGTGGCATCGCGTTCTTCTTGAGCGGTGTGGCCCGCACCAGCGTGCCGCCCCGCTCGACGGGACCGCCGTGGCCGGCCTCCCAGACCGCCGTGAAGCGGTCGAGCTGCTCCATGCGGAAGACGTGGTTCTTGCCGAAGAGCCCGCCAACGTACCCCCGATCCAGCAGCAGGGTGGCCCAGTCGATCTCCCGCGTTGGCAGCGGGATCTCGTTGGTGCGGACGCCCGTGCTGTGCGGCCAGCGCCCGGTCCAGAACGACGCTCGCGACGGCACGCACAGCGGGTGGGCCGAGAAGGCGTGGCGGTACAGCAGACCGCGCGCGGCCAGGCGCTCCAGGGCCGGTGTTCGGACATCGGGGTTGCCGTACAATCCCAGCGATGTCGCCTGTTGCTGATCGGTCATGATGACGAGCACGTTCGGGGTTGCCACGCCTCTCCTCCACGGCCACGCTGACTGGAGCTGGCCGAGGCGCGCCAATGGGCGCTACCAGAACGGCCGAGGTGGGATGATACCGTCCGCCACCCGGACATTCAGGGGCACGGAGGTACGCGGCTGATGCTGGCGCACTCGCCGCGCGTGCGGACCTACCTGGAGCTGGTCCGCCTCCCAAACCTGTTCACCGCTGTTGGGGATATCGTCGCCGGCTACCTGATCGTCTCGCGGGGCGCGAACATCTCCTGGCGCGACTTGATCGTCCTGACGATCGCCAGCGTCTGCCTGTACGCCGGCGGCGTCGTCCTCAACGACTATTTTGACCGCGACGTGGACGCTGTCGAGCGGCCCGAGCGCCCCATCCCGAGCGGACGGATCGACCAGCGCGACGTGCTGAAGCTGGGGACGCGGCTGCTGGCGCTCGGATGCGTCTTCGCAGTCGGCGTCGGCGTCCCGAGCCTGATCGTGGCGGTGCTGCTGGCCGGCTGCATCTGGCTCTACGACTCGAAGGGCAAGCGCATCGAGTACGTCGGCAGCGCCAACATGGGCGCCTGCCGCTTCCTGAACGTGGTTCTCGGGGCGAGCGGCGCGCCCGGCGCGGCGATCTACCTGCCCGAGACGTGGCTCTGGTTCATCCTGCCGACCGCCTTCCTGATCTTCCTGTACATCGCGGCGGTGACGCTGCTGGCGACCGGCGAGGTCTGGGGCGGCAACCGCACGATCTCCAGCGCGGTCTTCGCGGCCGTGGTGGTGGTGATCGGCGGGGTGCTCTGGCTCGGGTTCTCGGATCGGCTGGCGGAGCCGGTCTACTCGTACCCGTTCCTGGCGGTCTTCGCCGTGGCGACGCTCGGGCGGATCGGCAACGTGGTGCGGGAGCCGGCCGCGCCGAACATCCGTATCGCGATCAAGACCTGCGTCCTCTCGCTGCTGCTGCTGGACGCCGCCATTGCGGCGGGCGCGGGCGGCATCTGGTTCGGGCTGGGGGTGGCGGTGCTGATATTCCCTGCGCTGTACGCCGCCCGGCTGTACGCTGTGACGTAGGGTCGAGTTGTCAGCGGTCAGTCATCAGTTGTCAGTTGCCAGTGAGGGCAAGCCAGCTACCCCTCGATCCACGAACCTCGATCCACGACCCCTGGAGACGCCATGCCGAAGCACGTTCTGGTGCTCGACCTCGTCTGCTTGACGCTCGAGCATCTGCGAGATCGCGAGGTCACGCCAAACCTGAACGCCCTGGCCGATCGGGGCTACGCCGTCTCACTCCGACCGCCGTTCCCCGCCGTCACCTGTACGGCCCATGCCACGCTCACCACCGGCACCTCGCCCCGCGAGCACGGCGTGCTGTGCAACGGCATGTTCGAGCAGGACCGCTTCGCGATCCGCTTCTGGGACCAGCCGACCAGCATGGTCAAGCAGCCGAAGGTCTGGGAGACCCTGCGCGAGCGCGATCCCTCGGCGACCACCGCGCTGCTGTTCTTCCAGAACACGATGTTCGCCTCGGCAGACGTGGTCGTGACGCCGGCTCCGATCCACCTCGACGAGGGGTTGGTGCCCTGGTGCTACTCCAAGCCGGTCGGCTTCTACGAGCAGCTTGCCGAGAAGCATGGCGCCTTTCAGTTGCCGTGGTACTGGGGGCCGCTGGCCGGCCGCACGTCGAGCGAGTGGATCGCGAAGGCCGCCCTCGACACACTGGAGCAGCACCGCCCGACGCTGACGTTTGTCTACCTGCCGCACCTGGACTACAACACGCAGCGCTTCGGGGCGGACAGCCCGCCGTTTATGGCCGATCTTGCGATCATGGATCGGATCGTCGGGGAGATCGTGGCGGGCGTCGAGGCGCTCGGCCTGGAGGACGACACCGCCATCGTGCTGGTCAGCGAGTACGCGATGACGAACGTCACCCGGCCCGTGCTGGTCAACCGCGAGCTACGCAAGCAGGGCCTGCTGGCCGTCCGCGAGATCGCCGGGGCCGAGTACCTGGACGTCGAGCTGAGCACGGCGTTCGCGATGGTCGATCACCAGATGGCGCACGTCTACCTGGGCCAGGGCGCGCAGCCGGAGGACGCCGCTCGTGTCCGCGCGGCCCTCGAAGGCATCGACGGCGTCGAGAAAGTGCTGGATCGTACCGAGCAGGCCGCCTACGAGATCGACCACCCGAACAGCGGCGACTTCGTCATCATCGCCGAGGCGGACGCCTGGCTCACGTACTACTGGTGGCTGGACGACGCCGTTGCGCCGCCGTACGCCCGCCAGATCGACATCCACCGCAAGCCGGCCTACGACCCGGTGGAGCTGTTCTTCGATCCGGCCACGAAGTCGATCCCGCTCAAGCCCGAGCTGGTGCGCGGCTCGCACGGCCGCCCGCACGATCTGGAGGCCCGCCGGCCGGCGCTGATCGTGGCGCAGCCGGACGCCGCCCGCCCCTCCGCCGACGAGATCGACATGCGGGAGGTGCCGGGCATCCTGCTCGGGCTGCTCGGCCACCGGTAGCACACCCCAGGGTTGAACCTACAGCGGGTTGCCCGGCCGTTGATCCTGTCGGCCTCTTCTGGTCAGGGCGACGGCTTGCGGGATTGATACCCGCGAGAACCGCTGTAGAGAGACGTCATCCCGCCCCCATTCGGCAAGCGCAGGGCAAGCTACGCGAGGAACGAGCACACCCCCTCGTCATCCCGACCGTAGCGAGACTGCGCTCGCAGGCTCGCTCTGCTCGGGATGACGGGGTAGGTAGGGCAATTGCATGTTCGTTGGTGTTCCCGAAGCATCATGGAACGGGCGGTCGGGGACTGAAGTCCCCGCCTACACGCATTCAGTCGCTGCGCGACGGACACCGGGCACGGACAGGGACTGGTGAGACCGGGGCGTCGCGCAGCGACTGCAGGAGTGTAGGCGGGGCTTTCAAGCCCCGACGCGGCGGCACGACGACATCTACATGCAATCGCCCTGACGGGGTAGGCTGTCGCAGGGCTGGCCTGAGCTTTCCGAATGGACTCAGTCCGCTCGGGACAGCATGAAGGACAGCAGCGTCTGCGTGCCTTCGGTCTCGGGTCGGGTCAGGCGTCGACCTCGTGGGACTTCAGGTAGTCCAGGTCGAGGCGCACCCCGAGGCCCGGCTTGTCGGATACCAGCAGCGAGTCGCCCTGCACCGTGAGCGGCTCCTCCAGGAACGCGTTGTAGAAGTCGAGGCTGATCCGCCGGGCTTCCAGCCGGTAGAAGTTCGGCACGGACAGCGCGACGTGGGCGCCCGCCATGACGTTGACGGGACCGCTGGCATCGTGCGGCGAGATCGGGGTGTAGAACGTCTCGGCCAGCGTGGCGATCTTCTTCAGCTCGGAGATGCCGCCCGTCCAGGTGACGTCCGGCATGATGTAGTCCGTCAGGTGGCGGTTGAGGATCGGCAGGAACTCGAAGCGCGTGTACAGCCGCTCCCCGACGCAGATGCGGACCGGCACCTGATTGCGGACGGTCGCCAACGCCTCGTAGCTCTCGGGCGGGACCGGCTCCTCAAACCAGGTGATGTCGTACGGGGCGAGGCGCGTCGCGAGGCGGACGGCGGTCGGCACGTTGAACATCGCGTGGGCGTCGATGAGCACCTGGATGTCCGGACCGACAGCCTTGCGGATGCCCTCGATCATCGCGACGCCGGTGTTCTCCAGCTCCCGCTCGATCTCGCCGTTGGTGTACGCCGTGTGGCGGGTCAGCATCATCTGGCCGCCCGCCGCGATGAACGGGTCGGTCTTGACGGCCGTCGATCCACGCCCGACCTCGGCCACGGCGTTCTCGACCATCCGCTCAACGGTGGTGTCGTACTGGAAGTGGGTGTAGAGCTGGACCTTGTCGCGGACCTTGCCGCCGAGCAGCTGGTAGACCGGCACGCCGAGCGCCTGGGCCTTGATGTCCCAGCAGGCGATGTCCACCGCGCTGATCATGGCGGTGACCGCGCCGCGCGTCCCGAGATAGGTGTAGGCGCGGAAGACCTTGTGCCAGAGCGCCTCGACTTCGCGTGGGTCGTCGCCGACGAGCAGCCCGTTCAGCTCGCGGAGGGCCGCCGCGATGGTCCGGTTGGCGATGGCGCCCGGGTACGATGTGATCTCTCCCCAGCCGGTCAGGCCTTCGTCGGTCTCGACCTGGACGAAGACGTATCGGGCCATATGCTCGGAGCGGTCGGCCACTGTGCCATCGACCTTCTCCTGCGGCCCGGCCACGATCCACGGTCGAACATGGGTAATCTTCATGAACCCCTCACAAGTTGCCACGACCTCGTGGCGCACATGGTTGCTGAACTCCCTGGTGCTGACCATGTTGCAGCGGCTCGTGGCCCAGGAGGTTGAGATCCTGGAGGGTCGAGGCCCACGGCATGGCACAGTGTCGGCAGGGTAGCACACGCTGATCGTGCCCCAGGATGGGGTGCGCCGCCAATGGAGGGACCGTGACAGGAGCGCTCACCCACGAGCCGTCGGCGTATGACTGCCCGTTTTGCCGGGTCGTGCGCGGAGTGGACAACCCTGGCGGCAGGACAACCCAGGCCGATGTGGTGTTGCGGACCGAGAACGTGACGGCGTTTATCGCGGCGGCGTGGTGGCCTGCGAACGCCGGGCACGTGCTGGTGGTGCCGAACGGCCACCATGAGAGCGTCTACGACATCCCAGACGATGCGCTGGCGGCCGTCCAGGTGGCGGGGAAACGCATTGCGCTGGCGCTCAAGGCGGTCTACGGCTGCGATGGCACGTCGTTTCGCCAGCACAACGAGCCGGCCGGGAATCAGGACGTGTGGCACTACCACCTGCACGTCTTCCCGCGCTATCACGGCGACAACCTGTATCTCCGGAGCGGCGAGAAGCGCTTCACGACGCCCGAGGAGCGCGTGCCGTATGCGGAACGCCTCAGACGGGCGCTCGACGCGAGCAGCGGCTAACCGGAAACCACGCTGAGCATTGGCTCCAACAGGTGCGCTTGCAGGGGGCTACGGGCCGACAGCGTCTGGCACGGGCAGACCGTGGCCCCGTGCAGAGTGTGCAACACGCCATGTCACTCTGAGCGCAGCGACGAACCTCACCCGCTGACGCGCGCGTTGACGGTCAGCGGGTGAGATCCTTCGCAGGCTCAGGATGACAGGGTTGCTCAGGATGACAGGGTTGCTCAGGATGACAGGGTTGCTCAGGATGACAGGGTTGCTCAGGATGACAGGGTTGCTCATACCAATCCTGCCTGGCGATGCCGCATTTCCCGGGCGGGCGGCGTCAGCTCCAGGAGGCGTAGAGGCGAAACGGCCGAAACTCGGCTGGAATACACGAAACGGCTAACCGGGCTTGGTATCAGGATGACAGGGTTGCTCGGGATGACAGGGTTGCTTGCGCCCGGCCCACCCTGGGCGTTGAGGTGCAGCCCGAGATGCAGCCCTATGAGGCGTCCTCGTCGCTGTCGTCGTCGCCCTCGTCCTCGGGCTCCAGAACGCCGCGCTCCACCAGGTCGACGTAGAGCTGGCGGTTGTTCGCCTCGATGGCCGCCGCGATCAGCACGAGGATCGTCTCGTCGTCCATCTCCTCGTCGCGGTCCCGCATGTCGCGCAGGGCCTCGGCGAGCATGATCGCCAGATCGCGGGAGGGCAGTCCGATCGGCGGGGGGGCTTCAGGCTCGTCCAGCTCGTCGAACGGCTGCTCTTCCACGGTTACGACTCCTTCTTCTTGAGCGCCTCAATCTCGGCGTCGAGCGCCTTGAGGGCGTCGTACTCTTCGACGGCGAGTTTATAGCACCGTTGGAGCAACAGCTCGGCCAGTTTGCCACTCTTCGGGTCGGGATCGCGCGCCGCCTCGATCAGGTCGGAGACCCGGTAGCGGTTCGCAAGGTGCCGCCCGATGCGCTCCATCTCCGTCACCGTCTCTTCGAGGAGCGCCGTGTCTCGGCCTTCCACGGCGTACCGGACGGTCCCCAGCATCTTGGCGATGCGGTTCACTTTCTCGGTGTCGCTCATGAGGCTCATGAACAGCTCGTCAACGTCCACGCTGCCGGCGGCGGGCAGATCCTCCGAGGAGCCGGTCGGCGACGACCCTGGCGCGGCATCGTCCAGCGGGGGACGGCCCTCGTACAGCTGCCCGTACTCGCTGGCGACCTCGGTCATCAGCGAGAGCATCCGTTGGATGTCCATCGGATCGACCGAGCCGCAGTGGATCAGGTCATCCTCGCGCGACGCTGCCAGCGCCTCGACGAACGCCATGCTCTCGACCTTCTCGGGGACGGGCGGCAGCGGGAAGACCTGGGGACCGCTGGGGAGGATGCCGGGCAGCTGCGCCGCGAACATCGGCGGGATGAACTTGCTGAAGTCCATCGAGATCGGCGGCACCACCACGTAGCTGGCGAGGATCATGTTGGGGTCGGTGGTCGCGCGGAAATAGACCACGGCATGGCCGCGTGGTCGCTTCGGGTCTCCGCGCTCAAACGCTAGCAACATCACGAAGAGTATAGCCGCGCCGCAGGGCACGAACCCCACGATTCACCCTTGTCTCACACTGGCGTCGCAGCGCCAGCGCCGACGCGGCCCGCACACGATCCGCCGCCGGGCTACCATCAGGGTACTCGGAGGGGATCAACCATGCAACGCATCGGGATTATGGGCGCCGGGGCCATCGGTTCGGTCGTCGGCGGGCTGCTGACGGAGGCCGGCCACGACGTCACGTTCATCGATCAGTGGCCGCCGCACATCGAGGCGATGAAGGCGAACGGCCTCAGGCTGAGTGGAGCGTGCGGCGACCATCTCGTCAAGGTCAAGGCGCTCCAGCTCCACGAGGCCCAGCGCATCACCGAGCCGTTCGACGCCGTGTTCCTGGCTGTCAAGGCCTACGACACCGAGTGGGCGACGGCGTTCATCATGCGCTTCCTGGCGGAGCCGGACGGCGTCATCGTGGACTTCCAGAACGGCATCAACGACGAGCGCGTCGCGGCGGTGGCCGGGCGGCATCGGACGCTCGGCTGCGTGATCACCATCAGCGCCGGCATGTACGAGCCGGGCCACGCCATGCGGACCGACCGCAACCCGAC
The DNA here is from genome assembly GCA_020850535.1 of Chloroflexota bacterium. Taxonomy (NCBI): domain Bacteria; kingdom Bacillati; phylum Chloroflexota; species Chloroflexota bacterium. Next base: position 2,492 of record JADZEM010000197.1, on the reverse strand, counting down.
CGGCTTCAAGATCGGCGAGCTGGATGGGCAGGACACACCCCGCGCCCGCACGCTGGTCGAGATCATGAACGGCGTTGCGAAGAGCTACCTGACCACCAACCTCTTCGGGGACCGCTGGTCGAAGATGGCCGTCAACTGCATGGCGAACCCGATTGCCGGCCTGAGCGGCTACGGCTCCAACGAGGTCCGAACGTTGCCGGAGCCGCGTGGCATCGCGATCCAGGTGGCGGCCGAGGTCATCAAGGTCGGCCGGGCGGCCGGCTACGAGATCGAGCCGCTGATGGGCATCGAGGCGCAGAAGTTCGTGGACGCCTCCGAGGGGCGGAACGTCCAGGCCCTGCACGATGAGATGGCCGCCGGCGCGCAGGGGATGGCTGGCGGGCGGCCCTCGCTGCTTCAGGACGTGATCCGGGGCCGGCGGACGGAGATCGAGGAGCTGAACGGGTACGTGGTGGCCGAGGGCAAGCGGCTGGGCGTCCCGACCCCGTTCAACGAGGCGGTAGTGCGTGAGGTCTTGCGGCACGGCGTGGGGACGCTCACGCCAGCGCCCGAGAACCTGGCGCCACTCGCCGCGATGCTGCCGCGCGGCTAAACTCCCTCCGCGACCCGTACAGGCTGTCTGGCAGACACACAGAGGAGTGGTATGACTGCGATTCTTGTAGCGATGGGGCAGGCGGTCACGCCGGATGCGCCGGAGCTGGCCCCCTTCAAGCAGGCCGGCTACGACATCAAGTTCGGCAAGAGCGCCCCGACGACGCCCGTTGGCGACGTGATCGAGTATCTCCAGGGCTGCGCGGCGTCCGTGGCCGGCGGCGAGCCGTACACCGAGGAGGTCTTCGCCTCCTGCCCGGACCTGAAGCTGGTGGTGCGGTTCGGCGTGGGGTATGACGCCGTAGACGTCGATGCCGCCACGAAGCACGGCATCGTCGCCGCGACGACGCCCGGCACCAACGACTGGGCCGTGGCCGACCACGCGATGGGGCTCGTCATCGACCTGGCGCACCGCATCTCGCGGCACGACCGGCTGGTCCGTTCCGGCGGCTGGGGCGGCATCCGGGGCATCGACATCTATCAGAAGACGATTGGCATCGTCGGGCTGGGCCGCATCGGCAAGGGTGTGGCGAAGCGGGCGAAGGGCTTCGACATGCGCGTCGTCGCCTACGAGCCGTACCCGGACATGGCGTTCGTCGAGGCGAACGGCGTCGAGCTGGTCTCGATGGAAGACCTGCTGGCCCAGAGCGACTTCGTCACGCTGCACCTGCCGGCCATGCCGTCCACCCACAAGATCATCAACGCCGAGAAGCTCGCGCTGATGAAGCCGACGGCCTACCTGATCAACACGGCGCGCGGGAAGCTGCTGGACGAGGACGCCGCCTACGAGGCGGTCGTCAGCGGGAAGATCGCGGGGGCTGGCATCGACGCCTGGACCGTCGAGCCGCTCGACCGGGTGGAGCGCTGGGCCGCGCTCGACAACGTGGTGCTGACCCCGCACAGCGCGCCGTCCACGGTCGGCGTCTGGGACGCCACCTGGACGATGATGAACGAGAGCATCGTCGGGTTCCTGGAGCGCGGCGAGAAGCCGGTCGGCATCCTGAACCCGGAGGTCTGGGACAAGCGGCGGAAGTAAGGGCGGCCCTCACCCCCCAGCCCCCCTCTCCCGCGCACAGGGAGAGGGGGAGTTCTCGCCTGATCTGCTGTCCTCCGCCCGCACTCTCAGATTGCGGGCTGGTGGACGCGACGTGCGGCAGCGGTTGGCCGGCATCAGGAGACTGACGCCAGGTCCGTACGATTGCTAGAACGCGCCTGGGCCACCACCTACGGTGGATTGCCAGTCCCCACAGACATCCACCACCATGAACGGCACCGACGTGGCGACGCCGGCCGTCTGACGACCGACGTAGAAGGTGACCTGTCCCGTCCGCGGGGGCACCGTGTAGGTGAAGTTCCCCGTCCCACTCTGTGCACCGATCTGGATGGTTCCATTCGTGGATGTGCCAAAGCGGAGCTCACGGAGGCGCCTATGCAACTCGGCGAACGTCATGGGAAAATAGGTTGTCATGATGATCCCTCCCATTTCTCGGAGAGTAGACCGGATTGTACGGCGTCCGATGATTCTTATCAGTATCACGGGTGACACGTCGCGAAAGTTAGAACCCACAAGCACGGTACCAGAGGCTACTGTTCCATGGCGGGACCCCACTCATCCTCGCTTTCTGGTGCTGGAGTTCGTCCGATCTGTGTAGATCCCAATTGCGACGCTAATACCAGGCACGGAATTGAGAACAAACTAAGAGATCCGAGGAGAAGAACCAAGCGGATACCGACGTACTCGCTAAGGAGACCGCCGAGCAGGCTTCCGATGGGCGCTAAGGGTCTGTCACGAAATAACGGTGCCAGCCGTGCGAGAATGTGGTCGGATCCGGTAGTTCCAGTCACCGTGGAAGGGGTGCCGTTCGAGGTTGATGCTGGCGAACTCGGCATCGGTGACCTTG
>JADZEM010000196.1 GCA_020850535.1 Chloroflexota bacterium | reverse complement strand
TCCTGCAGTCGCTGCGCGACGCCCCGGTCTCACCGGACGACGCTGTTCCCGGCGTCCGTCGCGGAGCGACTGAATGCGTGTAGGCGGGGGTTTCAACCCCCGCCTGCGCGTCTCGTCGCGCTTCGGGAACACCAGCGAACATGCAATCGCCCTGCGAAGTGGAGGGATCTTCTCCTTCTGTGGCGTGAGGAAGATCCCTCGGCTTCGTTCGCACGCTCACGTCGCTCGGGATGACGGGGGAAGCGTCGAGTGACCCGACTCGGTCGTTCATGACTGACAGGCCACTGGCCTCGATCCAGGCGGACAAAAGAAAACGACCGAGAGGATACTCTCTCGGTCGGTCTGCGCTCGTCAGGGTCAATACCCGGTGCTGTTCCTTCGGCGACAATGGCCGCATGGATCGCGCACCTGCGGTGAACCGACCCCAATATGGGAAATGTCCGGGAACCGTATGCCAATCGCACGAAGTTCCCGCGATCAGTAAGTCGAGCGCAACCGCAGTATACCATCGCCCCCCTGCGTGACGGAAGACCTTGACCGACCAATCTGCCCCCCGTACCATCGTCAACGGAGGCAGCATGGCCTACGAGTTCGTTCTCTCCGAGCGCGAGGGACCGGTCGGCATCGTCACGATCAATCGGCCCCAACAGTTGAACGCGCTCAGCTCGGCCGTCCTCACCGAGCTGGCTTCGGCGCTCGAGGCGCATGACGCTGATCCCGAGGTGCGCGTCCTGATCCTGACCGGTGGCACGGAGGTTTTCGCGGCCGGAGCGGACCTCAAGGAGTTCGCGTCGCAGTCGCTGGTGCAGATGCTGGCGAGCAACCGCATCGCCCTCTTCGACCGCATCCGTACGATTGGCAAGCCGATCATCGCGGCGGTCAGCGGGTACGCCCTGGGCGGCGGCTGCGAGGTCGCGATGCTCTGCGACATGATCGTCGCCTCGGAGACGGCGCGATTCGGGCAGCCCGAGATCAGCGTCGGGTTGATGCCCGGGGCCGGCGGCACGCAGCGCCTGACCCGGACGATCGGCAAGGCGAAGGCGATGGAGATGGTGCTGACCGGCGCGCCCATCGACGCCGAGACGGCCGAGCGGCTCGGGCTGGTCAACCGGGTCGTGCCGAAGGATGCGCTGCTGGACGAGGCGAAGTCGTTGGCGCTGAAGATCGCCGCGAAGCCGCCGATCTCGGTCAAGCTCACCAAGCAGGCCGTGCTCAAAGCGTTCGAGCTGCCCCTCTCCGAGGCCGTAGACCACGAGCGCAAGCTGTTCCACCTGCTGTTCGGCACCGAGGACGCCTACGAGGGCATGAACGCCTTCATCGAGAAGCGCAAGCCGACCTTCAACGGGCGGTAGCCAGGATGCGACGCGGGAGGCGACGATGACGTGCAGCCGTTGCGGAGCGCCGCTGCCCCGTCCGGACATCCGATTCTGCACCAGTTGCGGCGCGCCGGTCGGGCAGCAGCCCGGTGGGGGCGCCGCCGGCGGTGGGTCTCAGCCGCCCCAGCAGCCGGGCGACCCTGGCGGCGGCTATCCGCCTCAGCCGCCGTACCCGCCGCGGCATCCTGGCTATCCACCCGGCCAGGGACCGGCGCCGGGCGGTCAGTACCCGCCGCCGTATGGGCAGCCGCGGTACGGACCGGCGCCGTACGGTGGGCCGCCGTCGCCCCCAGCCGGCGGCAACCCGAAGCTGGGCCTGTTCATCGGCATCGTCGTGGTGCTGCTGGTGCTGCTCGGCGGGACCGCCTTCTGGCTGCTGACCCAGACCAGCGGCTCACCGCTGTCGATTGGCCGCGCCGAGCCGACCCAGACGCCCACGCCAACAGTCGTGCCGACGCCGACCCGCCAGCCCGGCATCGGGATCAACATCCCCGGGCCGCAAGGGACACCGACGCCGATCAACATCCCGCTGCCGATCCCGGGCCTGGGCGCGAGTGGGACTCCCGGCACGCCGGGCTTGCCGATCACCATTCCCGGCCTGAACGGCACGCCCGGCCTGCCAGCCATCCCTGGTGCCAGCGGCACCGCCCCGCCGAACGCCAAACTGACCGCTGACGGGGCCCGCCAGAAGGTCAAAGAGTCGATCAGCAACTGCCGGCTGCTCCAGACCGAGGTCGAAGCGTCCCAGGTAACGTTCGAGGCCCCGACCTGGACAGTCCGTCTGCCGCTGACCGGCACGTCCTGGAAGGTGGACGACGCGACCGGCACCGTCACGCCCGACGAGCGGGCGGCCGAGCGTGCCCGCAACTGCCGCATCTAGTCAGCGCCAGTCGATGGCCCCGAAGCTGCCGTTCTCGCTGATCCGCCGCACGCTCCCGTCAGCCGCCCCGATCAGGAAGATGCCGTTCGCCCCGCTGCTCGCCAGCGCCGAGCCATCCGGCGACCACGCGATGGCGGCATCGTCCACCGGCAGCGGGGCCAGTTGTCGGGCCTCGCCGCCGGCAGCGGGGACGAGCCACGGTTCGGCCGGGAAGCCGTGCGCCGCGACGCCCCGCCAACGGTCCAGGCTCGGAAGCAGTTTCGGCACCGTTGGTGAGGGCGTGAGCGGCCGAGGCGGCAATCCCGTGGGAGCCGAGTCCGCCACGCCCGCGAAGGCGATCTGCGAACCGTCCGGGCTGTAGCGTGGATAGGCGATCACCAGGAACTGCCCCTCTGGGATGATCTCGCGGGCCTCGCCGCCGGCCAGCGGTTGCTCGTAGAGGGCGTCGCCGGTCTGCCGCGCCAGCGTGTAGACGACCTTCTGGCCATCTGGCGAGATGCTCGGATAGCGGGCCTGCGTCACCACGGTCCGCCGTCCGCTGCCGTCGGCGTCGATCCACTCGGCGCTGATCGAGGGCAGATTGTTCGCCCCCAGGCCCACCGCCTCGAACAGCAGCCCGCTGCCGTCGGGCGCCCAGTACGGCGCAGCGAGCAGCATGCCGGGACGGTCGCGCGGGGCCACGACGATGCGCTCACCGCCAGGTGCGGTCGTCGTGATGACGATGTCCGAGCCGCCAGGGCCGTCACCCGTCCGCGCCGTGAACATGCCGTAGGCGACGCGCGAACTGTCCGGCGACAGGGCTACATCGGCCACGAACTCGCCGACCTGCAGCGAGAGGACCGTCCGGTCGTCGTCGCCGGTCGGACGCACCAGCACGATGTCGCGGGCGCGTGGGACCGCCAGCAGGCCGGTGAACGATTCTGCGGCCAGCGCGCGCCCTGCCGTCGACGGAGCGGCCGACCAGAGCGCCGCCGCCGCGCCAACGGCGCTCAGACCGCGCAGGAAGCGCCGTCGGGTCTGCTGCACGGCGAGCAGGAGGGACGCGCTGCCCGTCGAGGCCGGCGCGCCGCCCGGCGAACGGTTCGCCCACGTCATGCGCAGCACCACATCCGCCGGTATCCTTTCCGCATGATCGACGCGCTCCTTCTCGGGACGTCCGGCACCCTTCCATTGCCGGACCGGCCGTTGTCGGCCCTGCTCGTTCGGGTCGGGCCGCAGATGATCCTGTTCGACTGTGGCGAGGGTACGCAAGTCAGTATGCGGCGTGCCGGCTGGGGCTTCAAAGCGCTGTCGGCGATCTGCCTCAGCCACCTGCACGCCGACCACGTTGCCGGCCTGACCGGGCTGCTGCTGACGCTGGGCCACGCTGGCCGCCGTGAGCCGCTCGACATTTTCGGGCCGGTCGGCACGCGGATCGTCGTCGCCGGGCTGCGGGTCGTCGCGCCGTACTTGCCATACGAGGTCCGCGTCCACGAGCTGGCCGAGCAGCACCGCATCCCCTGGAACGGCGCTCGTCTCTCCAGCCTGCCCGTCGATCACGCCGTGCCTTGCCTGGCCTTCCGGATCGATCTGCCGCGCAGCCGCCGATTCGATCCAGAGAAGGCGCGGACCCTCGGCGTGCCCATCGAGGACTGGAAGCGTCTCCAGCAGGGCGAGACGGTCCGTGTGGGCGGCACGGAGGTCACGCCAGAGCAGGTGCTCGGGCCGAAACGGCGCGGCCTGAGCGTCGCCTATGTCACCGATACCCGCCCGACGCCGAGGATGCCGAGCTTTCTCGCCGACGTGGACTTGCTGACCATCGAGGGCACCTACGGAGACCCGGCCGACGCGGCGAACGCCGTCGAGAACAAGCACCTGCTGTTCTCCGAGGCCGCCGAGATCGGGCTGCTGGCCGGCGCGCGGCGGGTCTGGCTGACCCACTTCAGCGCCAAGATGCTGCATCCCGAGCGCTTCGCTCACGAGGCGACCAGTGTCTACGAGCCGACCGTCGTCGGCTATGAGGGCCTCAAGACCTCGTTGCGGTTCGACGACAACGACGCATAGCAGCCCCGCCACCAGCGAAGGCGGCTGACAGGGCGCGTTCGGGCCTCAGACGCGGTGATGGGAGCCGCGCTCTCGCACGGCTCCCATCGCAGGTCCCTCCTGCGATGTCGGATCTAGCCGGGGATTGACTCGCCGGCCGAGCTGCAAGCGGCGCACGTTCCCGCGCCAGCGCAGCACCGCTCGATCAACACCATTCCGGACGGCCGCTCGGTCCCGAGGATCGAGCGGAAAACAGCAGCGTCGTTCCCGTGGGACCAACGCCGCCAGCCCGCCGGCATGGGCGCCCGCGCCGGGGAAGGCGTGGGTCGGCATGGGACGTCGTAGTTCACTGTGTACTCCAAGAAGATGGTCGCCGGGGCCGCGCTCGACGCGCTCGCCGTCGACCTGGATGAGATGTGGCCGCGACCTACACGTCTCCCCGTGTACAACAGCGCAAATGTCATCGCGCCGCGATCGGGCCGTTACTTCAAGAACGCAGAACAGCCAGGAGAGGGGTATATTCCTCGCGGCTGCCGATGCCGCTTCGTCCGTCGTCTGCGTTCACAGGGTGAAGCGGCGCGAGTATATGGAACCGTTCTCGACTTTGTCCACCATTTCGCGGTAGGCTCCTGTTTCGCGGAGGGGAGCAACGTGGGCAGACTGCTGGGAACGTCGGGCGTGTACTACGGCTGGGTCATGCTGTTCGCGATCGCGCTGATGACGTTTGCCTCGTCTGGATCGCGGTTCTCCTTCGGGGTGTTCGTCATTCCGATGAGCGAGGATCTGCACTGGGGTCGGGATCAGCTCGCCCTTGGCGCGTCGTTGAACCTGATCCTGGCCGGGCTGCTTCGACCGCTGGTCGGCATCCTGGCGGATCGCTTCGGCTCGAAGATCATGGCGATGACCGGCGTCTTTCTGGGCGGCGCGGCCCTGGTGCTGACCAGCTTCGCCCACGAGCTGTGGCAGTTCTACCTGGCCTACGGCGTCCTCCTGGCGATTGGCTACGCCTGCGCCTCTCCCGTCACGGTGACCACGCTCGTCAGCCAGTGGTTCATCAAGCGGCGCTCGCTGGCGATGTCCATCGGATCGACGGGCACGGCCCTCGGCGAATTGATCGTGGTGCCGCTGGCGATGGCCACCTACCTGATGGTCGGCTGGGAGAACGCCTTCCGGGTCATGGCGGGTTTCATGCTGGTGATCGTGCTGCCGGTCGGCTTTCTGCTCCTGGCGAACCGCCCGTCCGACAAGGGCCTCCAGCCCTACGGCCACGACCCCGACGACGCCGCGCGCGGCCGTGGGCTGGCCGGCGTGGCGCTGACGCCGCGGCAGGCACTCAAGACGGGTGACTTCTGGCGGCTGATGGTCGGCTTCTTCGTCTGCGGCTTCACGATGAGCTTCGCGTCCACCCATTTCGTGCCGTTCGCCATGGACATGGGCATCGAGCAGATGGCAGCGGCGAATGCGCTCGGGATCGTCGGCGCGTGCAGCCTGGTCGGCGGTCTGACGGCCGGCTACCTGGGCGACCGCTTCAACCGAAAGAACGTGCTGGCGACGGTCTACCTGCTGCGCGGGCTGGCGTTCGTCGTGCTGCTCCAGGCGCGCGATCTGCCCACGCTCTACGCTGGCAGCTTTCTTCTGGGCATCTCCTGGACGTCGACCGGGCCGCTCACGTCGGCCATCTCAGCTGACAAGTTCGGGCTGCGGCACCTGGGCACGATCTACGGCGTGATGTACACGATCATGCCGATTGGCTCGGGCATCGGGGCGTACTTGAGCGGCCTGGTGTACGAGATGCGCCACGCCTACGACATCACGCTGGTCGCCAGCGCGGCGGCGGGGCTGATCGCCGCAGCCGTCGTGTTCGGCGTGCGCGAGCCGACGCGCCTCGGCGGTGCGCGAGACGACCGCGAGCGAGAGAAGGTCGCCGTGCCGGCCGGACTGGCGATGGAGAAGGGTTCGGCCTAGCCGCGCCCTACGCTCCCGGGTAGGAACGGCCCCCATCGTTCGTCGATCTATCCGTGCTGGCGGCCAGGATGGGCCTCGGCCCCGCCACGGCCCCGGAAGGTGCGTCCGCCCCAGGCAAGGACGGATCCCGGGGCCAGCGGCGTCGGTCAGGCCTTGGCCTTGCTGAGAAACGGCAGTCCAGTCCGCTGGTTCTCGCCGACCGCGTAGCCCGACGGCACGGCATCCAGGGACTCGCCCTGCTTCTCCGAGCGCGAGAAGTAGAAGATACGCTGCTTACGACCGTTTCGGAGCGTCACGTCCTTCGCGTGCAGAAAGTACGTGTCGCCTTTGCTGTTCTTGTGGGCAAAAGCCATTGGTGGGACCCCCTCGTTTGAATGCTCCCAATGGGACCGACAACCAAGTCTAACGAGCGGCCAGGTACCGGGCAAGGATGGTGGGCCGACACAAGTGCATCACACCATCGAATCCACGCAAAGCCGCCATGCATGGGGTGTCGCATCATCTTGCCAGAGAACGGCCACCCCTTGCACTGTTTCGGGCCGGGTGGCATGAATGAGCGCTCTCGTATCCGCACCGCGAGCCGGACTCATGGGTCGCCAGGGTTCCGCCCGTTCTTGACGCCCGCTGGCGCCGGCTCGTAGCCTCTGACCAGTACGATTTCGTCACACAGCGCGATTCGATCTGCGAATCCGGTGGAGATCATGGCTCAAGACGCAGCGCCGATGCGCGCTCCGACGACGCTCCCCTACTGCGCCAGCTCGTTCGCCTATCGCCGCCGTCGAACCCACGAGGTGATGGTCGGGCGCGTCGGTGTCGGCGGCAGCAACCCGATTCGCATTCAGTCGATGACCACTACGCGCACGCAGGATGTCGATGCGACCGTCGCCCAGGCCGAGCGGCTGGTGAAGGTCGGCTGCGAGATCGTGCGGATCACCGCACCCACCGTACAGGACGCGAAGGCGATAGGCGAGATCCGGCAGCGGCTGCACGCTCATGGCATCACCGTGCCGCTGGTGGCCGACATCCACTTCAGCCCGGCCGCCGCGATGGAGGCCGCGAACCACGTCGAGAAGGTTCGCATCAATCCCGGCAACTTCGCGGACTCCCGGCAGTTCGCGATCCGCGAGTACTCCGACCTGGAGTACGAGCAGGAGTTGGAGCGGATCGAGGAACGGTTCAGCCCGCTGGTGCTGAAGTGTAAGTCGCTGGGCGTCGCCATGCGCGTCGGGACGAACCACGGATCGCTGTCCGACCGCATCATGAACCGCTTCGGAGATACGCCGCTCGGGATGGTCGAGTCGGCGCTGGAGTTCCTGCGGATCTGCCAGAAGAACGGCTATCCGGACGTCATCCTCTCGATGAAAGCCTCCAACCCAAAGGTCATGATCCAGGCGTACCGGCTGCTGGTGGCGCGGATGGACGAGATCGGGATGACGTTCCCGCTGCATCTCGGGGTGACCGAGGCCGGCAACCATGAGGACGGTCGGATCAAGAGCGCGGTAGGTATTGGCTCGCTGCTGGACGACGGGATCGGCGACACGATCCGCGTCTCGCTGACCGAGGATCCCGAGGCCGAGATCCCGGTGGCCGAACGGCTGGCACGCCCCTACCAGGACGCCGGCGAGCGGGTCTACCTGAGTGGCCCGCTCCCTCCCGAGATGCGCGACCCGTACCAGTTTGCACGGCATAGCTCCGCCGAGCAGCGCGCCGGCGCGTGGGCCGCCGGCGGCCGCGAGACCGTTCGCGTGCTCCAGGCCGTCGAGCAGGCGTCCGACGCCGGCACGGCTGTCGATCTCGTCGGCCGGGCCGTCGCGCTGGCGACCGCCGCCCGCCCCGGCGCGCCGCCGCCGGACGCCGTCGAGCTGCCAGCCGACAGCGCCGAGCAGCGCGCGGCCCTGGCGAATCTGGCGGCCCGGTTGGCCGACGCAGCGCCGTCGGTTGTGGCTGCGGCCAGGGTCAGCCCGGCCGTCGACGATGCGGTGGCGGCCGCGGAGGCCGGGACCGTCGTCCACTGGGTCTCGGCCTCCGCTGCGCCCCCGGCCGACCTGTTGCGCGGCCTTGGGGTCCAGGGGCGAGCGCTGATCCTCGAAACGTCGGCTGGCGCTGCCACGATTGCCGAGGCGGTCGAACGGCTAGTCGGCTGGGCCAACACGGCGGTGGCGGCCGGCGTGGCTGCCCCGCTCGTAGCACTTGCCACGGATGACGCCTCGGTGACCGTTCGGGCGTACCGCCTGCTCGCCGCTCGGCTCGCCCAGCTGGGCCTGGACTGCCCACTGCATCTGATCGCGCCGGCCACCGACAACCCGTACGAGCGTCTGCTGCGTGCCTCCGTCGGCCTGGGCAGCCTGCTCTGCGACGGCATCGGCGACAGCGTCGAGGTGCGCGGGTCAGACGAGCGCCCGACCACCCGCCTCGCGTTCAACGTGCTCCAGGCCAGCGGCGCACGCATCTCGAAGACCGAGTACGTCGCCTGCCCATCCTGCGGCCGAACCCTCTTCGATCTCCAGCCCGTCACCGACCAGATCAAGCAGGTCACGGGGCATCTGACGGGCGTCAAGATCGCCATCATGGGCTGCATCGTCAACGGGCCGGGCGAGATGGCGGACGCCGACTTCGGGTACGTCGGCGGCGCGCCCGGCAAGATCAACCTGTACGTCGGCAAGGATGTCGTCGAGAAGAACATCCCGCAGTCCGACGCCGATCAGCGGCTGATCGAGCTGATCCGCTCACACGGCCGCTGGACCGAGCCGCCGGCCGATCCGGGGTCGTAGGTCGTGGGTCGATGGTCGTGGGCCCACGACCATCGACCATCGCTCTAGCGCGTCTGCGACAGGACGAACTCCGCGACCTCGGCCATCGGCTGGGTGTTGAGCAGCGTGGCCGAGTGGTTGTCGATCGCGTCGCCCTCGAACGGCGTCGTCAGGTTGTACTCGCGCCAGAGCGTGCCCGTCTTGGCGAACATCGTCAGGCGCTCGTCGCCCAGCAGGCGCAGGGCCAGCCCGCGCCCCTGCGCCAGCTCCGTCACCTTCGGGCAAACGTCCGGCGAGGCGTAGTAGTAGGCACAGTCAACCGTGTTGCCGAACGACCCGATCTTGTAGCCGAGCTGCTGCGCCATCAGCGCCCGCTGCTCGACCTGGGCGTACCGCTCCGGCGGATCGCCGACCTCCTCCATCCAGGCCACCATCGACGGCTCGGCGCAGCCAAGGCGCACGGCGTTTGCGAACTCGAACGGCGTGCGTCGCGAGCTGAGGCCGGCCATCGGTCCGCTGATGCTGACGATGCCGCTCAGGTTGGACCAGATAGCCGGATCCTCGACCTGGAACGCTGCGCCCCACAACGCCTGGGTCGCCACGAAGCCGCCGACGCCGTGCCCCACCAGGAAGACCTCGTTGTTTGGCCGCGCCTGCTTGAGATCGGCCATCAGCTTTCGCAGCGCCAGGAATGATGTCTTCGAGTAGCTCTCGCACTGGCCGCCCGGCGCGACCTGGTACGAGCCGTCGGGACCGAACGCCCCGCCGGCGTACTGGAACTCCAGAATCTCCCCCTCCGGAAAGCCTCGCAGCGTGAGCTGCTCTCTGAGCATGGCCCACGGGGTCTCCCCGGCGTTCTTCCCGATGCTGCCCAGCAGCACAATCGTCTTGCCGGGCAGATGCCCAGCCTCGGCCGGCGGTATCCCCGCCACCGCCAGGATCAGCAGTCCCGCCGCCAGCGAGACCAGCCATCGCCGCATGCTACCCTCCTCAGGCTCGAATCCGCGCGCACGGCAGACTCCGCACCTGTCACGGCCGCCAGGACGCAGTGCGCGCGGCTCCTTCCCATACTACCCTGACAGGAGGGGCCTCGGGATGTCTGCTGCGTGACAGATCATCGCCGCGCGTGACCGCTATACTGGGCAGGTAACGGGATGCGTACCGCCGCGCATTCTCGCGTAGTCGCGCAGCGATGAGGAGACGAGACGTGAGTCAGCAGGCAGTCGGAGAGATTCTCGCACGGGCCCTGCGCGACCGCTCCTTCGCTGCGAGCCTCAGGGCCGACCCGGACACCGTGCTGGCGACGTTCGACCTGACCGACGACGAGCGCGCGAGCATCGTCGCCGGGCTGCGCGGCCAGGGCGGCGGTGCACGGCTCGACCAGCGCCCCCGGATGGCCGGGCGCATCGTCTAGCCGCCAGATCGCCCACGACGCTCAGCATGTTCGCTACCGCCGCGGACCGATCCGAGCCGAGCAGCATCTGGTCGGCGCTGGCGATCTCGCCGAGCGCTGCTGAGTCGCCCCCGACCGCCGACGTGTGGCTGGCGCTCGACGACGAACTGGACCTCGGCGCATACGTGCCGACGCCGACGCCAGACGTCGAGGTGCGCTCGGTGGAGGGGCGAGGCGGCCAGCAGTTCTGGGTCATCCGGACGCCATCGCTCAGCTACCTGCGCCTGGACGACGCCGACCTCGACCTGTGGAACCGCATGGACGGCGTTCGCACCGTCCGGCAGATCGCTCTCGACCACTTCCTGGAGCGCGGCGGCTTCGTCGCCGACCGGCTGGCCCGCCTCGTACGTCGCCTGCGCCACGACGGCTTCCTCGGCGCAGCACCGCCGGACCTCTTCGCGGCCGTCGACCGACGCCTGCACGCCGACTCCGCCATCGGACGCTGGATGCAGCGCGTCGGCGGGCTGCTGGACATCGAGCTGCTGCGGTTTCCTCAGGCCGACCGCTGGTTTCAGCGGGCCTACGACAGTGGTGGCTGGCTCCTCTATGCGCGGCCCGCCCGCGTGCTCTGGGTTGTGGTCGTGCTGGCCGGCCTGTTCGCGTGGTGGCGGCAGGTGCTGTTGGCCGAGCACGCCCTCTTCCAGACGAACGGCTCGTACACGCTCGGCCTGCTCACGCTGGCCGCGCTCGACATCCTCGGCGTGAAGGTCTACCAGGTGGCGCAGGCTCTCACGATGAAGCGGTACGCCATCAGGATCGTCGGGGCCGGTCTGCGACTCAACTACGGCCTCCCGATCGTCACGGTGGAGACCTCAGACGCCTGGATGGCCAGCCGGCGGGCGCGGATGGCCGTCTCGCTGGCCGGTCCGTTCTCGGTGCTGGTGCTTGGCGGCGCACTCGCGCTGGTCGCCTACCCGCTGGACGGCACCGAGATGGGCGCATTCCTCTTCAAGGCTGCCTTCGTCTGGCTGGTGAATGGCGTCTTCAATCTGCTGCCGATCCTCGATCTCGACGGCTACTTCCTGCTGGTGGACTACCTGGAGATGCCGGCGCTCCGGCACAACGCTCTGCAGTTCGTGCGGGAGGGCCTCTGGAGCCGTGTCCGTGCCCGCGCTCCGTTGAGCCGCGACGAACGGGTCTACACCGTGTACGGCCTCTTCTACGCCGCACTGGCCCTGCTGATCCCGCTGCTGATCCTTGAGGCGCGCGATCTGCGCTACGCCAGCTCCTTCGCCGACCTCTGGAACCGCCCGCTGCCCGGCGCCCAACTGGTCGCCGTCGGCATGGGCGTGTTCCTGCTGGGGCCGGCCGCGTTCTCGATCCTCGGACGGATCGGCTGGGTGGCGTTGGCGCTGAGCCGGCTGGCGCTGGCCCGCTGGCGGCAGTTGCGCGGACAGGCGCCGCGCGACTACATCGAGGCGCTCGCCAGCTTGCCCTTCATGGCCGACGTGCCACGGGTCGAGCTTCGGCGCGTGGCGGCCCATCTGCGCGCGGAGACGGCGGAATCGGGGCAGCTCGTCGTGCGACAGGGTGCGCCCGGCGACCGCTTCTATGTGATCCTCGAGGGCGAGGTATCGGTGGTTCGGGTGGCCGCCGATGGACATCAGGAGCGGCTCGCCCAGCTTGGGCCGGCCGACTACTTCGGCGAGGCTTCGCTGGTCGCCAACGTGCCGCGCACCGCCACCGTGGTGGCCGACGAGCCGACGCGCCTGCTGAGCCTGGATGCCGGGCACTTCCGACGCTGGATGGCCAGCCGCCTCGACGTGCAGGACGCCGTCCACCGCACCCTCGCCGAGCGCGAGCGACTGGCCGGTCTGCCGCTGTTCGCAAGCCTCGGCTCGGCTGAGCTGGACCGGCTCGCCCGCAACGTGCTGGTGACGCGCTACTCGGCCGGCGATACGATTGTGGCGCAAGGAGCCGAGGGCGACCGCTTCTTCGTGCTGGTCGAGGGGGACGTCGAGGTCACACGCCGCGACGACGTGACCGGGCTCGACGCCATCCTGGCCGAACTGCATCCCGGCGACTTCTTCGGCGAGATGGCGCTGCTCGAACGGACTCCACGCTCGGCGACGGTGACGGCGATGACCCCGGTCGAGACCTACACGCTCACCGCCGCCGACTTTCAGACCCTGCTGGACCGTCCTTCAGCCGAACAGGTGCTCCAGACCACGGCGCGGCGACGAGCCTCCGAGCAGATCCGAACGCTGCCCGCCGGGGCGTAGCTGCCGGTCGCTGCGCGACGGATGCCGGAAACGGCATCGACTGGTGGGATTGGAGCGTCGCGGAGCGACAGCATGATGGTAGGCGGGGCTTTCAAGCCCCGACCGCGCGTTCTGCGGCGCCAAGGGAACACCAGCGAACGTGCCATCGCCCGGCGCGCGAGTCGCCGGTGCTGGCGCACAGGGCGGTGGTCCGCTACGCTTGCCGCACCTTCTGGGAGCGTTGGTGCGCCGTGGACTGCTGGACCTGCGAGAAGACTGCGCTCGGTGCGTGTCGTTTCTGCGGGCGTGGGGCCTGTCGGGAGCACGCGCAACAGCGACCGTACATAGTCGGCCTGTACCGTGGGCGCGCGAATGACACCCTGCGGGCGGTCGTCGTGGAAGACGCCCTGCACTGCGGCGTCTGCCATCCGCGCGGCGAGCCAGTCCCACTGCCGGATCTCGACTGACAGCGGATGAGGGCCGTCGATCGCGGTTCAGTTCTTGACGCCAGTGTCCGGGCGTCAGTACAGTCTTCAGCGGGCCGCGCCCCGATTGGCGAGTGGTGAAACGGTATCACAGGGGACTTTGGATCCTCTATTTCAGGTTCGAATCCTGACTCGCCAGCCGATCTGGCGCCCTTCGCGCTGGCATCGGGCCAGCCGCGCCGCGCCGCGCGCCCAACAGGTGTATGCAACAACCCGAGAACTCAGAGCCTCCCCGTCCGACCGAGCAGAGCGCCACGCGCTCGCGGGTCGGAGTCGTGATCCTTGCGGCGGGCAAAGGCACCCGCATGCGGTCCCGAATGTCGAAGCTCGTGCATCCTGTCGCGGGACGGCCGATGGTCCGGCAGGTCGTGGAGCTGGCCCGCCAGCTTCAGCCCGTCGAGACTGTGCTGGTGGTCGGTCATGAGGCCGAGGACGTCGTCGCGGCGGCCGGCCCCGGCGTGACGGTCGTGGTTCAGGCGGAGCAGCTCGGCACGGGCCACGCCGTCCTGCAGGCCCGGGACACGCTGCGAGGCCACTGCGACGTCGTCGCGATCCTCTACGCTGACACCGCCCTGCTGCGGCTGGAGACGCTCCAGCAGATGATCGATGCCGCCGATGACGCGGCGCTGGTGCTGCTGACCTATGTGCGCGGTCACTCCCGCGAGCACGACGCCATCTCCGAGAAGTACGGGCGCATCAGCCGGGACGGCCAGGGGCGGGTGGATGGCATCATCGAGGTGCCGACGACGGATGCCGAGTGGTCCATCCCGGAAGTCAACGCGGGGATCATGGTGGCGCGCTCCGAGCCGCTCTGGGAGGGCGTCGGCAGCCTGCCGCGCAGCCCGAAGGGCGAGTACTATCTGACCGATCTCGTTGCGCCACTGGTGGCGACTGGCCTGCCGGTCGTCGCCGTGCACCCCGAGGACGCCGACGAGATCCTGGGCGTCAACACCCAGGCCCAGTTGGCCCAGGTGAACGGCATCGCCATGCAGCGCATCCGTCAGCAGTTGCTCGACAGCGGCGTGCGGATGCTGGACCCCCAGTCGGTCTACATCGATTCGACGGTGCAGGTTGAGCCGGACGCTGTGCTCCTACCGAACACGCACCTGCGAGGGACGACGGCCATCGGGCGCGGCTCGGAGATCGGGCCGAACAGTATCGTCGAGAACAGCGTGGTCGGATGCGACAGTCGAGTGACGGCGTCCGTCCTCGAATCGTCGTGGGTCGGCAACGGCGTCACCATCGGGCCGTTCGCGCACCTGCGGCCGGGCGCACGGATCGAGGACGAGGCCGAGCTGGGCAACTACGCCGAGGTCAAGGCCGCCACCATCGGTCCGCGCACCAAGGTCCACCACTTCAGCTACATCGGCGACGCCTCGCTTGGCGCGGACACGAACGTTGGCGCGGGCACGATCACCTGCAACTATGACGGGACGGCCAAGCACCGCACCACAGTCGGAGAGGGCGTCTTCATCGGCAGCGACACCATGCTGATCGCGCCGGTGTCGCTGGGCGACGGCGCTCGCACGGGCGCCGGCTCGGTGGTCAACCGCGACGTTGCCCCCGGCCAGACGGTCGTAGGCGTGCCGGCCCGGCCGATCCCACGCCGCCCCCGCTCAGGCCAGCAGACGCCACAGGCCGCAGGCGACCAGCACGACGCGTCGCGCGCTTAGCTGGCACACGGATTCTGCACGTATGGACCCTGCTGAACGCACGCTAGAGGTATGGATCTGGTTCGCCGCGACGGGCCTCTTCACCGTCCTCGGCCTGCTCGCCGTTGCGGCCCAGACCGCGCTGCAGGCGGCCAGTCGCACGCGCATGCGGATGCTGGCCGATGTCAGAGTCAAGGGGGCGCGCTCGGCCCTGAAGATGCTCGACGACGGCTCACCGACCCCGACCGTCCTGCTGATCCTGGGCGTCATCGGGATCGGCGGCACAGCCGTCAGCATGCTTGGCACGGTGACGACGGCCTGGGAGCTGGCCTTCCCCGAGGCCGTGGTCGTGGCCGGTATCGCTGGCGCGGTGCTGGTATTAGTGGCCGTCCTCTGCCGTGGCGCGGCCGTGGCCAGCCCCGAGCGCACGCTGCTCCTGCTGGGCCGGCCAGTGCGCGTGCTGGCCGCCCTGCTGCTCCTGGTGGTCGCTCCGCTGGTGTGGGTCGAGCGGCGGGTGGTCGCAGCGCTCGGGCCGTCCCGTGAGACGGACGCCGCCGCCACCGCCGACGATGTTCGCTTCCTGGTGGAGAGCGTCGAGGACGCCCGCAAGCTCGAAGAAGACGAGCGCGAGATGATTCACGGCATCTTCGGCATGAGCAGCCGTCCGGTCCGCGAGGTGATGGTTCCGCGCATCGACGTGATGGCCATGCCGCGCGAATCAACGCTCGGTCAGTTGCTCGACAAGATCGTGTTGACGGGGTACTCGCGCATCCCCATCGTGGCCGACACCATCGACAACGTCGTCGGCCTGGTCTACGCCAAGGATGTGCTGCGGTCGCTGCGGGCCGGCCATCTCGACGATCCGGCGGAACCGATTGCTCGCGCGCCATACTTCGTGCCAGACACCAAGAAGGTAGACGAGCTGTTGCAAGACCTGCAGCAGAAGCGGGTCCACCTCGCCGTGGTGGTAGACGAGTACGGCGGCACGGCCGGCATCGTCTCCATTGAGGATTTGTTAGAAGAGATCGTCGGCGAGATCCGCGACGAGTACGATGTCAACGAAGAGAACCTGATACAGCGGATCGACGCACGCGTGAGTATCGTGGACGCGCGCGTCTCGCTCCGCGACGTGAACGAAGAGCTGGACCTCCACCTGGACGTGGACGAGCTGGATACCCTGGGCGGCCTCGTCTATCACGAGCTTGGAAAGGTGCCGGCCGAGGGCGACGAAATCCGCGTCAACGGCTGCCTGGTGACCGTCATGAGTACCCAGGGGCGACGAATCAAGAAACTGAAGGTCACGGTGGTGGACCAAGACCGTGCCGATGAGGAGGAGAACTGATGCCCCGTCGAAGCGTGCCAAAGCGGAAGGGTCCGAGCGTGCTGCAGTTGGCGACGTGGCTCATCATCTTCCTGGTGGCCGTCAGCATGGTGCTGGCCGTCCTGCCCATCGCCCAGCAGTGAGCGCAGCCGAGCGCCTGCGAGCAGCGCGCGGGCACCATCTCCGCTACCGAACGGACCGACGCACCTTTGAGCGCATCGTCGGCGAGGTCGTGCGGACGTTGCCAGAGCCGTTCCGCGACCGGCTGGAGAACGTCGCCATCGTAGTCGAGGACTGGCCGGACGACGACGAGCGCGCCGTGGCCCGGGACGAAGACGATCGAGACGATGTCGACCTGCTCGGTTTGTACCAGGGCATCCCCTACGGCAGCCGGCTTCAGGGCTACCACCTCGCCGTCCCCGACCGCATCACGATCTACCGTGGCCCGATCCTGGCGACCGTCCGCTCCGAGGCCGCCGCGCGTGAGGAGATCCGCCTGACGGTGCTGCACGAGATCGGCCACTACTTCGGGCTGGGCGACGATGAGCTGCCCTGACGACGCCGGGCAGGAGGCGTCCACCGCGGCCGGCGTGTACGCGACGCCATCGACGGGCGCAGGCGCCGCGCCGCTGTTGCAGGTGGATGTCGTCACCCTCTTCCCCGAGATGTTCGAGCCGCTGCGCCACAGCATCGTCGGACGCGCCGTGGCGGACGGCCGCCTGAGTATCCGTTATGTCAATCCACGCGACTTCACGGCCGACCGCCACCGCACAGTGGACGACTATCCATACGGCGGCGGACCGGGCATGGTGATGAAGCCCGAGCCGCTGTTTCTGGCTGTCGAGTCGGTGGCGCAGCCGACCAGCGCCGTGATCCTGATGAGCCCGGCCGGCCGCGTCTTCCGCCAGTCTGTGGCCGCCGAGCTGGCCGAACAGGCTCACCTGATCCTCGTCTGCGGGCACTATGAAGGGGTCGACGAGCGGGTACGCGAGCACCTCGTGACCGACGAGATCTCGATTGGCGACTACGTCCTGACGGGCGGTGAGCTGGCAGCCATGGTGATCGTGGACGCCGTCGCCCGCCTGCTGCCGGGCGTGCTGGGTGACGCCGAGTCGGCCGGCGACGAGTCGCACAGCGCCGGCCTGCTGGAGTACCCTCAGTACACCCGGCCACCGGCCTTTCGTGGGTGGCCGGTGCCGGATCGGCTCCTGTCCGGACATCATGCGGAGATCGCGAAGTGGCGCCGGCGCCAGGCCCTTGAGCTGACGGCTGCCCGCCGCCCTGACCTGATGACGCCCGAGCTGCTGGCCGAGCTGGCGGATGACGGCACGAGGAAGGTACGCCGCCGCCGGCCCGCGCGCGCGGCTGTCCCCGCCGACGATGGCGCAAGGGTGGCATCTGCCGACCCCGTGCGGGAACCGTCCAACCGCGACGAGACAGCTGAACTTTTTCCCGAGGAGCCGGCCGACGATGTACGAGGGTGAGCGGCAGCGCAAGCCGATCCGGGTAGTCGCACTGGTCGTGACGATGTGGATCGTCGGCAATGTGTTGCAAGCCGCCATCGAGGCGGGAGCGGCCAGCACGGCGCTGCTCACCGATGACGCGGCCGTCTGGGCCGGACGGCTCCTGGGCTGGGGGGCGCTGGCCGCCGTCTGCTTCGCGTACCGCGAGCAACTGGACGATTGGCTCCGCGACCGGTGACACTGCCGTCATGACGGGGGGAAGGACTGCTGGCCCCATTCGTGCAGAGGCGGCTGGCAGGCGTCCCCGCGACATATGTGGAAGAGCCTGGGGGAGAATCACTGTGGCACGTGGGCCAATCGTTCGACTCATTCGCGACCGGGGGTTCGGCTTCGTCCGGACCGAGGACGGCAGCGAGATCTTTATCCATCACTCGGCGTTGCCGCGTGGCGTGTTCGACACGCTGGCTGAGGGCCAGGAGCTGGAATTCGAGATCGAGACCGACGTGCGCGGGAGGGGTCAGCGCGCGACAAACGTCGAGATCATTCGCTGAGGTGCAACAACCTATTTCTCAACAGATTCATCTGAAATGCCATCCCTGCCGGTAGAATGAGGTCGTTCCCTCATCACGTTGAACCTGCTTCTGCCGGGGGATCCCATGCACCGCTCGAGCTTTCCATGCCGCGTGTGTGGGCAATCGACGGATGGCCCTGACACGTATGTCGTCTGTGAAACCTGCGCTGACGAGTACGAGCGGCAAGCGGAGTGGCCGGCGACATGCCGGCCTGCCGTCGCTGATGTTGATGATGTGCGGCCGTTGTATCCGCTCTCCGACGACGAGGTTGAGGCTCGACTCCGCCACCTGCTGGACAGCTGGTAGCCGACCGACCGGGGCTGAAGGGCGGGGCCGACCTGGTCCCGCGCGACGTGGCTACTCGCCGCGCCCCGAGAGCGGCAGCGGCGTGCGGCCTGGATCGGTGCGCCAGTCGGCCAGGGCACGCCGGTGCGCTCGAAACGCGATCTCGGCCGGCAGGTCGTCCGGGCCGAAGAACCGCGCATCCATCGCGTCGTCGCCGGCCGCCAGCGTCCCGCCAACCCGTCGGGCCGCGTAGACCGCCAGATGCGCCACGTTGCGGGGGTCGTCTGACCCGAAGTACAGCCCCCAGAGGCCCGTCAGCTCGACGTCAAGGCCCGTTTCCTCCTGGGCCTCGCGGACGGCCGTTTCCTCGGCCAGCTCCCCGTACTCGACGAACCCGGCCGGCAGCATCCACTGTCCCAGGTACGGCTCGTGGGCGCGTTGCACCAGCAGCGCCTTGCCGTCCTCGACGATCAGCAGTGCCGCCCCGGTCGCGTTCTTCGCGTAGTAGACCCACCCGCAGACCGGACAGACCGGCCGCGGCAGCCCGCCATGGACGATCTCCTCGGTCAGCGCGCCGCAACGGGCGCAGTGGCCCGGCCGTCCCGGATCGAGGTAGCCGCTCGGGTCGCGCGGGACACCCGCCCACTCGGGTCGGTCGAAAGCTGCAGCGTCGGACACACACCCTCCTCACGCTCGCCCGGGCCTCACGCAGTGTGAGGATGCCGCGGGCCAGACGCCAATGCCGCCGGGCGTGTCCCAGGCGCCAGCAGCAACCTACCCGCCCGAAGCCCGGCCGGCCGCGGGCATATTCTACTACACACGAGTCTAATATGCCAGCCGGTCCGCGGGCGTCCCTGGGCGAGTGCATGTTGATGTCGTCGCGCCGACGCGTCGGGGCTTGAAAGCCCCGCCTACCATCCTGCAGTCGCTGTGCGACGCCCCGCTCTCACCGGACGACGCTGTTCCCGGCGTCCGCGTCGCGGAGCGACTGAATGCGTGTAGGCGGGGGTTTCAACCCCCGACTGCGCGTCTCGTCGCGCTTCGGGAACACCAGCGAACATGCAATCGCCCTGATGCTGCTACCAGTGCAATCGTATGTTGAGCGCGTCGTGCCGCCGCGTCGGGGCTTGAAAGCCCCGCCTACGATCCTGCAGTCGCTGCGCGACGCTCCAGTCGCACCAGTGCC
>JADZEM010000195.1 GCA_020850535.1 Chloroflexota bacterium | reverse complement strand
CTGGTGCGACTGGAGCGTCGCGCAGCGACTGCAGGATGGTAGGCGGGGACTTCAGTCCCCGACCGCCCGTTCCATGATGCTTCGGGGACACCAATGAACATGCAATCGCCCTGAGGAACGAGCACACTCGCCCGCGTCATCCCGACCGCGGCGAGGAACGAGCGGAGTGGGATCTTCCCCAGCCAAACCTGAGTGAGCCGAGAGGGAAGATCCCTCGACTTCGTTCGCAGGCTCACTCCGCTCGGGATGACGAGGGTGGGTGCAAGCTCACGCCGCTCGGGATGACGCCTGGCAGCGCCGTGCTACCGGGTGCGACGGAACGATACGTGCCAGGGGATCGACAGCCGCTCCACCGCGCCGATCAGCCCGTACAGCAGCAATCCCAGCAGTGCAGCGACCACGATGGCCGCCCAGGCCAGCGGCATCCTGGCGACCTGGATGTTGTTCGAGAGGGTGATCCCGAGGCCGCGCTGGGCGTTGAAGAACTCGGAGACCACGGCCCCGATCAGCGCCAGCGTGATGCCGACCTTCAGCGCGCTGAACACGTACGGCAGCGAGGCTGGCAGGCGCAGCTTGACGAACACATCCCACGGGCTGGCGGCCACGCTCGCCAGCAGATCCAGCGAATGGCTATCGACGCTCGACAGCCCCTTGTAGGCGTTCACGACCATCGGCGCGAACGTCATCAGCGCCACCACGGCGATCTTCGACGGCTGCGCGAAGCCGAGCCAGAGCACGGCAATCGGGGCGACGGCCACGATGGGCACGGCGTTCATGGCGGCGGCGATGGGCAGCGCACCGGCGCGCAGCCACGGGTAGCTGACGAAGAGCCACGCGCAGAGGAAGCCGACGCTTGCGCCGATGGCCAGCCCGGCCACCGCCTCGAAGCCGGTGTAGACCACGGCGTCCCAGAGCAGGATATCCGCGCGGTCGAGCAGCGCCTCCCAGATCTGGAGCGGGAACGGTAGTTGAAACTCCCTGAGGCCGAGCAGCGCGTGGAGCGCGCCGCCCTGCCACAGCCCGATCAGCAGCACGAAGACCAGGATCGGGAGGCCCCAGCGCTCCAGCAGCTCGCGGCGGGCCGGGCGACGGCGGTGTGGTCGTGGCAGCGTGCTCATGCGCCGCCCCGCCGGAACTCAGGCTGCCAGCGGAGCACCAGCCGCTCGACCAGCGCCACGGCCTGGAAGAGCAGCAGCCCCAGCAGCGACGCCACGACGATGGCCCCCCAGAGCTTGTAGGCGTTGGCCGGCCCGTAATACTGCGTCCGCAAGATCGTCACGCCGATGCCCTGCTGCGCGCCCATCAGCTCCACTACGATCGCCCCGATCACGCTGGCCGTCGCCGCGATCTTCAGCGCCTGGAACAGGTACGGCAGCGCGGCCGGGATCCGCAGCATGGTGTAGACCTGGCGGCGGCTGGCGGCCACCGAGGCCATCAAAGCGAGGGCGTTCGGATCGACGCTGCGCAGGCCGCGCAGCGTGTTGACGGTGACCGGGAAGAACGTCACGTAGGCGGCGATCAGCGCGCGGGCGAGATTCTCGTCGCGCAGGACGCTGTAGAAGATCGGGCCGAGGGCGATGGCCGGGATCATCTGTGAGGCGATCGCGTAGGGCAGCAGGCTCCGCTCGACGGCTCGGGCCTGATCCATCAGCAGCGCCAGCCCGAAGCCGACCGCCCCGCCGATGGCAAACCCGAGCATGGCGCTCCTGAGGGTGACCAGCCCGGCCCCCCACAGCTGTGAGGCGTTGGCCGGGTCGAACAGCGTCAGCAGCACGAGGCTCGGGAAGGGCAGCCGCGTCTGGACGACCCGCATCTCGGCCGGGACCGCGGGATCGGCGCCGGTGATCGCGCCGACCTGGAACTCAGGCGTGACGTTGGCGTTGAAGTACCAGGCGGCCAGCAGCTCCCAGAGCGTGAACAGCACCGCCGCCGTCAGCAAGATCGGCAGCCACCCGCCAACAGCCAGCCAGACCCGACGGGACAGCATCAGCCTTCGTGCCGGTCGACTTCGCGGAGGTTGTGGCGCACCTCCGCGATCAGCTCGAAGAAGTGGCGGTCCTCGCGCGTCTCGGCGGTGCGCGGGCGCGGCAGATCGACCTCGATCACCGTCTCGACGCGGCCCGGGCGCGGCGACATCACCACGATCCGATCCGACAGGAAGACCGCCTCGGCGATGCTGTGCGTGACGAAGACCAGCGTGGTGCCGGTCTCGGCCCAGACGTTCAGCAGCTCGTGGTTCAGCCGCTCGCGGGTCATCTCGTCGAGCGCCCCAAACGGCTCGTCCATCAGCAGCACCGATGGCCGAATCGAGAGCGCCCGCGCGATGCTCACCCGCTGCTGCATGCCGCCAGACAGCTCCCACGGATAGCGGCTGGCGAACTCGTGCAGGCCGACCAACTCGAGCAGCTCGCGGCTACGGCGCTGCCGCTCCTCCCTGGGCGCCTTCATCACCTCCAGCGGGAGCTGCACGTTCGCCTCGACGGTCCGCCAGTCGTAGAGGACCGGCTGCTGGAAGACGATGCCGTAGTCACGGTCGAGGCGGGCCTGTCGGGGCGTCTTGCCGTTGACGGTCAACGTGCCGCCGGTTGGCGTCAGGAGATCGCCGATCAGCCGCAGCAGGGTGCTCTTGCCGCAGCCCGACGGCCCGATCAGCGAGACCAGCTCGCGCGGGCGGATCTCCAGGGAGACGTTCTGCAGCGCGCGGACCTCGTCGCCGGAGCCGTGCTCGCCGAACATCATCGAGACGCCCTGGACCGAGATCGAGGACGGAGCGCCAGCGGCGGGCTGACGGCTGGCATCGCTGCGCGACGAAGCGACCGTGATCGGCCTCCTGGCTGAGGTGAGCGTCAGTGTAGCAGGGGGCGCAGGCGGTGGTGCGCCCCTGAGCCTACCGTCCCTTGACGGTCACCCGTCCGATCTCAGCCCGACCCACGGCCTGATTCGTCGCCGGGTCCAGCAGCTCCACGACCAGCCGCGCATTGCCAGATGCGGCGGCACGGTCGATGGGCACGCGGTACTGGCCTCGGAAGATGTCGTTGCGCTCCCAGATGTTCGTCGGGTTGCCGACGCCCGTTGGCGGGACCACCAGCTCGCCGGCGACGCGGTCCCGCTCCCCGATGATGCGAAGCCGCGCCTGGTACTCCTTCGGCACGTCGCGCAGCGCTCGCCAGATCAGCGCCAGCTCCAACTCGCCGCCAGCCGAGACCTCGGACTCGCCCAGGCTGTTCCCGAGAAGCTCCAGGTCGTCGGACAGCTTCTGCCGCTTGCGCTCGAGGATCTTGACCTCGCGCTCGCGGGCCTGGGCCTCCGTTCGCAGGATCTGCACGTCGATCAGCTTCGCCTGCGTCCCCTGCGGCAGCCCGTTCGCGCCCATGACCGGCAGCGGCCGGCCCCGGTCGAACAGCTTCAGGTTCAGAATGTACCGCCCGGGCGGCGCCTCCGGCGGGATCTCCAGGCGGATCTGGTCTCGGATCAGCTCCTGGTCGGACCACATCCAGCTTGGATACATCCGGTCCACCGGCTCGACCTCGCGGGTTGCCCAGCGGAAGCCCTGGGCGTCGTCAAGCGTGGCGTTGACGATGAAGACGCCCGGGTGGTCCTGGAGCGACCGCCAGAGCATGTCGAGCTGCAACGTCTCGCCGGCCGGCAGGGTGGCGACGGCCGGGCTGCCCTCGATCGGCACCGGCGAGGGCCGAGGCCGGCGGTCGTTCAGCCCGAGCTGCACGTCGAACGATTCCAGCCGCACATGCTGGCTGAACGTCTGATTCGCCACCTGTGGCAGGTTCGCGAAGGCGCCACCGGCCTTGACCTGGACCGGCCCCACGCGGATCGAGCCCTGCGTGGGCAGCAGCTCGACCAGCTCCATGTTCTTGACGCCCTGCGGCCGGCCGCCCACGAACAACCCGAGATCGATCTGATAGACGCCCGGCGGCAGGCCGTTTGGCACCAGCAGGCGGGTATCGCTGCGGAAGGTGAAGCCGTCCGCCGTCAGCGGCTGACGGCGCTCCTCCACCACGAAGCCCCAGTTCTGCTCGTCGATGTTCGAGAGGCGGGCGTACGGCTGCGAGCGGGCCAGCCGCTCGGCGTCGCGCTGGATCGCCTCCCAGTAGGTCGAGAGCTCCAGCACCGTGCCCGGCTCGACTGGCTGCAGGTGCGGCAGCAACTGGCCGTTGACGCGCAGGTCGTAGCCGAGCAGCATGGCCGTGTCGCCGACGTTGATCTTGAGCGGGCGCTGGGCCAGCGGCGGCGGCTGATACGCTGCCGCGTAGAACGCCACACCGAACGGCATCAGGGCCAGGAGGGCCACGAGCAGCACGGCGCGCGCCGCCAGCGGCCGGGAGATCTGGACGCGGGGCAGCGCGAAGCGCCAGTGCGGCACGCGCACCCAGGCGTAGGCCAGCAGCAGCAGGCAGACGATCACGGCCGCCAGCGACACCAGCTCGCCCTGGGTGCGGATCGGCGTGTTCTCGAACACGATACGCACCCGGCTCTGGCCGGCTGGCACGCCCACCGCGATCAGCCCCTCGGGGCTGGTAACGCCCAACTCTACCGTCTGGCCGTTGACCTCGGCCCGCCAGCCGGGGAAGTAGACGGTGTTCAGCACAATGCGGCCGGCGTTCTGGGCGTTGACGGTGAACGTCTGCTCGTTGGTCGATTTGAGCGTACGGTGAACCTCAATGCCCCGGTCGGAGGTCGGCACGTGGACGTCGGGCGCGTCCTGCCCCAGCACAATCGCCAGCGCTTCGGGCGAGATGAACGCCTTGTCCTTGGCCCAGCGCGGCACGTACTCGCCGGCCACCGTCGTGCCGAGGAGGTGGTACATCAGCTCGAAGCGGGTGGCATCGGCCTCGTCGATGTCGCCTTCGACGGTGTTCGCCATGATCGGACGCAGGCCGAGCGTGTTCGTCAGCAGCGTGAACACGACGAGCACCGGCAGCACGAAGCGCTGGATGCGCTCCGGCCAGACGTCCACCAGGAAGCCGGTCAGGACGCTGGTGGGCAGGGCCATCAGCAGCAGGAACCGCCACGGGAACTGCGCGAACGGCAGCAGCGGGATCGAGTCCCAGGCCCACAACGAGGGCGGCCGAGTGAACCAGAAGGCCACGCAGAACACGACCACCGAGATGACCGCCTCGCCGCGCGCCCGGAAGGTGAAGCGGCGGTAGCAGAGCAGGGCGACCAGCGCGCCCAACCCGCCCAGCACCACCTGCACGAGGCCCATCTTGTAGGCGTACTCAGGCGACTCCGGAAAGATGATCCCGTAGATGTGGATGATGCGGTTGGGCATGATCTCTTTGAGGGTCGGGAAGTGATCCTGGTGCGAGACGTAGAGCAGCCCCTCCAGCTGGATCAGGTGCTTTTCGAGGATCGCCGGGAAGGAGAGGTACGCCGTCAGCGCGTAGGCCAGGAGGGTCGCGCCGAGCAGCAGCGCCGCCGGCCGGAACGCCCCGAGCCAGCCCCAGCGCTTCTCCACGATGCCGCGCAGCAACAGGAAGGCGCAGTAGACCATCAGCACGCCGGTGTAGATGAACGCCGAGAGATTGTGCGTCAGCACCAGCCCGGCGTAGCACACGGCCGCCGCCACCACGTACGGCAACCGCTGTTTCAGCGTGCCCGGCCGGACGATCCGTCCAAACGCCCAGAGGATTGCCGGGAACCAGCCCATCGCGAAGAACTCGGGAAGGTCGCCCCGGTAGTAGGCGTTGACGAGGTGGTACGGCACGTAGACGTACACGACGGAGGCGAGCAGCGCCCCGCGCCGCGACAGGAAGTCGAGCGCGTAGCCGTAGGCCGCGATGCCCGAGAAGATCATGAAGACGGCCATCGAGGCTTTGGTGGCGTTCACCCAGCCGAGGCCAGCTTCGTAGAACGCCGCGATGACGTAGTAGACGGCTGGTGAGTACAGGTTGAGCAGCGGCGTGCCGTACCCGAGGTACTGATCCGGCATCCAGCGGCAGATCAGGACACCGCTCTTGAGGCACTGGTGGACCTCAATCGATCGGTGGATGTGGTAGAGGCCGTCGCTCGAAGCGAAGAAGTGCTGTGTCGTCAGGGGAATCAAGGCGAACGACGAGAGCACCGAGACCAGAAGCAGGCGAAAGGCCACCGGGCCTCCTTTGAGCAGGGGGAGAGGCTAGGGTAGAATCGATTCGCTCGCGGAGTGCACGTGCCGAGGTGGCGGAACCGGCAGACGCGGCCGACTTAAACTCGGCTCCCCGGAAGGGGGTAGGGGTTCGAACCCCCTCCTCGGCACCCCATCTGACCCCGTCTGGTTGAGCGTCGCGGGGTTATACCGGTCTCGGGCAGCGCGGTCAAGAATGTCAGGACGCTCGGCGCTGACCACGCCGGCCGCGCCAACGATGCCCACCGGGCCGACGAAACCCGCCTCGCCGATGACATCCACCGGGCCGACGAAGCCCGACGCGCGGCGTTCAGCCTGCCGGATCAGGAGCGCCCGCCCCCGCGCACCTGCCGCAGCAGCCAGGCGCGCCCCTCGGGCGTCAACTGGTTCTGAACGTTCTCGCCGTTCCGCACGCCGGCGTACCAGACCTGATAGGCTTGCGCGGCCTTGCCCTGCTGCTGCTCGGGCGTCAGGGCGTGCGCCGGGTCCTTCTCCAGCACCTGGATGATGTGCGTCCCGTTGGGCGATTGCACCGGCTGGCCGATCTCGCCGATGGGCTGCGAGAACGCGGCGGCCTCAAAGGGTGCGTTCATCTGCCCGCGCGGGAACCAGCCAAGATCGCCGCCCTTGTCTCGGGTGCCACGGTCCGTCGAGAACTCGGCGGCCACCTGATCGAACGGCGTTCCCTGGGCCAGCTTCTCTTGGACCTGCTTCAGGCTGTCGTCGTTGTCCACCAGGATGTGGCGCGCGTGAACCATCTCCTCGGTGGCCGGAATCAGCTTCGCGAGGTCGTCGCGCAGGCGGTCGCGCTGCAGCTCAGCCTTCTTCAGCTCGCGGTACGCCTCGTCGGTGAGGTTCGCGCGGGAGAGGAAGCTCTGGTACGCCGCCTGGAACGCATCCGTCGCGAGCGTCGGAACGGCAGTCGCCGTGGGCGTCGGGCCGGGCGTCGGCGAGGCTGCCGCCGTCGGCGAGGCCGCTGCCTCGGCGACCGGCGAGGGCGTCGGCGTTGGCGGATTCGAGAGCGCCTCCTGCTCGGAGATCTCCTTGCGGATCGCCTCGTCGATCTCGTTGTTCGCGACCATGATGCCGCGCCGGTTCAGCTCAGCCGTGACGAGCTTGTCTTCGATCATCGAGTCGAGGACTTGATCGGGCAGGCCGGAACGCTGAAGCTGGATCTGGGTGGCCGCCTGGGTCAGCCCCTGGGCCTGGTAGAACTGGGCCTGCGCGTCGAGCGCGGCGGCTCGCGGCTTGACCCGTTCGAGCATCTGGGCCAGCGTGATCGGCTCGCCGTTGACCACGGCGGCGACCTCGTTGGCACGCAGCACGTTCTCGCGCAGGTAGCCGAAGCCGAGAATGAGGACGACCAGCCCGATCAGGCCGGCCAGCCCCCAGAGCAGGATGCGGTGCACCTTCTGCTCGCGGTTCCACTTCCGTAGCTGGCGGCGCGACGGATAGAGTGCAGCCAGGCGGACGGCGGCACTCTTGCTGCGCGATGGGTGACGGTTGCGGACTGACGGCATGGTGTCCCGGCCGTGCCCGGAAGCGGCAGGCGCTTTGCCCGCCGCCTCCAGAACGCTGGCCGTCCGGTGCTACTCGGTGGCAGTCGGTGCGGCGGCAGGCGCCTCGGCCGGAGCCTCAGCAACCGCGACTGCGCCGTTGGACTCGGCAGGCGCCGCAGCGGGCGCCTCGGCGGCTGCGCCGTCAGCAGCGGGGGCCTCGGCAACTGCACCGTCAGCAGCGGGCGCTGTGCCGTCAGCAGCGGGCGCTGTGCCGTCAGCAGCGGGCGCTGCGCCGTCAGGGGCCGGGGCCGCGGGCTGTTCCGGGCGCGGGAAGCGCGGGCCACGGTCAGATGGCCGCCGGTCGTCCGGCGACCGCAGCACCATGCCACTCAGCCGGATGTGCTCGGCGGTGTACGGCAGCAGCGCAACGTGGCGGGCCCGCTTCAGCGCGACAGCCAGCGCCCGCTGGTGGCGCGCGCAGGTGCCGGTCTTGCGGCGCGGCTCGATCTTGCCGCGCTCGGACAGGTGCCGGCGGAGCCGGGCAATGTCCTTGTAGTCGATGTACGTGACCTTATCGACGCAGAACGTACAAACCTTACGCCGTGGGGGATACTTCCTGGCGAACTCGCCGCGACGGCCGCCCCGGCCACCGCCGGCGCCACCGCCACCTGGCTTTCGTGCTGGCACTGCGTTACTCCACGCGGGTGGGGCGACTCCCTGAGGAGTGCCGCCACCGGTCAACTGCTGAAGATCGAAAACGTCGGGGAGCGCACTGGCTCACCGGGTGAGCCGGCCCTCCGGAGCTTAGAACGGCAGATCGTCGAGATCGCCGCCGTCGTCGTCGGCTGGTGGGCGCGACTGCTGCGCCGGCCGAGGCCGGGGCGCGTTCCCGCCGCCACCGCCACCCGATGGGCGCGGCTCGCGGTACTCGCCGCCGCCCCCGCCGCCACCACCGCCCAGGCGCTGCTCGTCTTCCGAGCGGGAGCTCATGAACTCCACGTCGCTGGCGACCAGTTCCAGGCCGGCGCGGACGCCACCCTGCTGGTCCGTCCAGGGTCGCGCTTCCAGGCGACCATCGACAAAGACGCGCATGCCCTTGCGGAGGTACTGCGAGAGCGATTCAGCGCGCTGCCCGAACACGGTGACACGGACCCACTCGGTGCGGTCCTCCCACTGGCCTTCGGGGTTCCGCGTACGGAAGTTCGAGGCCACGTTGAAGCGCAGGAACGGCGCGCCGTTCGCCGAGTACTTCATTTCCGGGTCACTACCGAGGTTGCCGATCACCGAAGCCTTGAGCATCGCGCAAGAGCCTCCGCAGGCTTACGCTTCGTCCAACCGGACGAGCAGGTGACGAAGGACAGACTCGTTCAGCCGAAGCGCGCGGTCCAGCGGATCGGCCGCTTCCGGCGAGAGCTTCAGCTTTGCCACGGCGTAGAAGCCGTCGCGGTGCTTGGCGATGGGGTAGGCCAGCCGGCGGCGGCCCCACTTCTGAACGTCAACGACCTCGCCACCCCGACCGGCGATCTGGGTGGTGAGTCGCTCGGTGGTCGCCTCAACGCTGGCCTCGTCCAGGTCAGGGTTGAGCACCACCATCAACTCATAATCGCGCACGTGCACCCTCCTTTCTCTGGGCTTGCCCTCCGCGGGTAGTCCCGGACTGGTGCAGGACCGGGCGGCGTGAGAGCAGAAAGGGAGCGACTCAGTGTCTGAGCCGCGCCGGCCTGCGACGTTGCTGCCGCAGACCGTCGAGAAGTATAGCCGAACCGGCGTTCTGCCTTGGCGAGTTCTCCTTCCGCTGCCAGGGTGATTGCATGTTGATGTCGTCGTGCCGCCTCGACGGGGCTTGAAAGCCCCGCCTACGATCCTGCAGTCGCTGCGCGACGCTCCAGTCGCGCCAGTGCCTGCCGTTCCCGGCGGCCGTCGCGCAGCGACTGAATGACTGTAGGCGGGGCGTTCAATCCCCGCCCGCCCGGTCCATGCTGCTTCGGGGACACCAATGAACAGGCGCTCGCCCTGCCGCCGG
>JADZEM010000194.1 GCA_020850535.1 Chloroflexota bacterium | reverse complement strand
GCGCCAGCAGCTCGAAGCGCCGCTTGATTGCCTCCAATGGCTCCATCGCCCGATAGTCTAGCTCGCGCCGCCCCTGCCGCCCGTCACACTGCCATCACAATGCGACACTTATTTCTCGGCGATTCCTTTACGTCGTTTTCGCCACCTTTACGCACGCTTAACGTCCACCTGTCTGGGCCAGTAGTACGATCGCGCTATTCCTGGTCGGACGCCCCCAATCTGGCCCACCGGGCCGTCTCTGAATCGCCCGTGATCTCGTTACCTCGGAGCACACGGCGGCGGGATCTGGTGAGCCTGCCTGTCACCACCTGACCGATCTGGGATGCGGGACACACTCGATATGGATAGGCGCCTGGGCTTCCCTGGGAGCGAACGGGTTTACAACGCGAAGTGCTGGCACGCGGAGCTGCTCGGAGCCGCGGCGTGGCGGAGGTGGGACCGATGGCCGAGCTGACAGGGCGACGCCGCTTCAACCACCTGTTCCGGCGAGCTGGCTTCGGCGGCACGCTGAATCAGGTCAGCGATGCGATGGCACGGCACCCCGACGAGGACACGGCGTTCGCGATGACGGTGGACGCCCTGCTGAACTACAACGCCGTGGCCGAGGTGCCCGATCAGGTCACGGTCGATCCGGCGAACAAGGACACCCTGATTCGCTGGTGGCTGGACCGGATGGTCCGCACGAGCCGTCCCCTGCTCGAAAAGGTGGTGCTGTTCTGGCACGACCATTTCGCCACCTCGTTCGACAAGGACGGCATCGACGTGCCGAAGATGCAGGCGCAGAACCTCCTCTTCCGCACGATGGGGATGGGGCAGTTCGAGCCGTTCTTGAACGCCGTCTCGCGCGATCCGGCCATGATGATCTGGCTGGATCTAACGCTGAACCGCAAGAACAGCCCGAACGAGAACTACGCCCGCGAGGTCATGGAGCTGTTCGCGCTGGGGATCGGCAACCCGAACGACCCAAACTACACCGAGTCCGACATCCGTCAGGCGACGAAGGCCTTTACTGGCTACACCCTGGACACCAACGGCAACTGGATCCTCAACGCCAACCAGCATGATGGCTCCACGAAGACGGTGCTCGGGACGACCTGCGAGTCGGGCGATCAGGTCCACTCGATCCTGGTGGCGTACACGAAGAACGGCCGGAAGGTCTGCGCCCACTACCTGACGGCCAAGCTGTTCAGCTGGTTCGCCTACCCGGTCACCCCCGACGATGCGGTGGTCACGCGGTTGGCTCCTGGCTTCGCCGCCAGCGGCCACAGCATCATCTGGCTGGTGGAGATGATCCTCAAGTCGCCGGAGTTCTCCTCGAACGCCGCCTACCGGGCGCTCATCAAGTCGCCGGTCGAGCTGGCCGTCGAGACGCTCCACATCCTGAGCGCCGAGCGCATCCCGAACGGCGGCGTGCTGAGCCGCCTCACCGAGCAGGGCATGCGGCTGTTCCACCCGCCGGACGTCTCGGGCTGGCCGAGCGGCTCGTCATGGATCAACGCCAGCACCGTCCTCTCGCGGTGCAACATGGGCGCATCCATCGTGAACAGCATGGGGAAGGTGGCGGCGACCGAGGCCGGCGGGCCGGCTGTCGCATCGCACCTGACCGGCCAGACAACGGCGGCCGGCAAAGTCGACCTGATCCTCGCGATGCTCGTCGACTCGAGCGTGAACACGGCCACCCGTGACGCCTTGATCGCCTACGCCAACAGCATGGGGACCAGCGACGAGAAGATTCGCGGCCTGTTCAACCTGATTCTGGCGCTGCCGTCACACCAGCTCAACTGACCCCGTCCGCACGTTGGCGGCTGGCGGCGCGCACCCGTCAGCGCCAGTCTGGAGCACCGAGCCGTGGCCATCCTCTCCAACACGATCTCGCGGCGCAGCCTGCTGGCGAAGGGCGCGACGCTGGTCGCCGCCGGCATGGCGGTGCCGTCGTTCATCGCCGAGACCGCCCGCATCTTCGAGAGCGGCATCCAGTTGACGCCAACGGTCCACGCGGCCGGCCGCCGCATCCTGGTCATCATCCAACTGGCGGGTGGCAACGACGGCCTGAACACCGTCATCCCGATCAACAACGCGGCCTATACCGCCGCCCGCCCGGGCATCGCCATTCCGAACGCGCAGATCCTCTCGCTGAACGGGTCGGTGGGGCTACACCCCAGCCTGACCCGCCTCAAGTCCCGCTACGACCTCGGGCAGGTGGGCGTGGTGCAGGGCGTCAGCTACCCGAACCCGAACCGTTCGCACTTCCGGGGCACGGACATCTGGGAGTCGGCGGTTCCGACGCGCCTGGAGGCGAAGGGGTGGGTGGGCCGCTACCTGGAGACCTGCGGCTGCCAGCGGGCCGACCACCTGGAAGCGATGACGGTCGGGAGCAGCCAGACGGCCGGCGCCTTCTGGACCGAGATGGCGCTGGTGCCGGCCGTGGCGAGCATCAGCAACTTTCGCTACACCAGCGTGAACAACGGCAACACGACGCAGCGCAGCTCGGAGATCGCGACGCTGCGGACGGCGCTGGCCCAGTCCGAGGGGACCCAGCAGGGCGAGCTGTTGCGCCAGTCGATCCTGACGGCGCTCACCGACGCCGACATCCTGGCGGCGGCGGCAGCCAGCTACACTCCACGGGGCACCTACCCGGCCAACGGCTTCGGGAACAGCATGAAGCTGATCTCGCAGCTGGTGGCGGCGGACGTGGGCACCTCGATCTTCTACGTCTCGCTGGGCGGCTTCGACACCCATTCCGGCCAGCTCGCGGCGCATGCCAGCCTGATGGCGACGCTCGACCAGGCGGTGGATGGCTTCCTCTACGACATGGAGCAGATCGGCAAGCTGGACGACGTCACCCTGATGACGTTCAGCGAGTTCGGGCGGCGGGTGGCCCAGAATGGCAGCTCCGGGACGGATCACGGCGTCGCCGCGCCGATGTTCGTGATCGGCGGCGGGGTGCAGGGCGGCCTGCACGGGACCTACCCGAGCCTGACCGACCTGACCAGCGGCGACCTGAAGATGTCCGTGGACTTCCGCTCGGTGTACGCGGCGGTGCTGGAGAAGTGGCTCAACGTGCCCTCGGCCACGCTGCTGGAGGGCACGTTCCCGACGCTGAGCCTGTTTGAGGAGCCGGTCAACTGCTCGCCGCGACCGCAGGTGCGCGTCGCCACGAGCGTCTCGGGTGGTCGGATGAACGTGACGGTCACGGCGGGCGGCGGCAAGGTCCGCTCGATCCGCTTCGGACCGACCCAGAACGCGCTCATCGACGTGGACGGGCTGACCTCGCAGACGGGGACGTTCACGCGGACGTTCGCCTCGCCGGCGACGGCCCAGGCGTTCTACGTGCGGCGGCAAGCGCCCGGCCCGGTGACGGTGCCCATCGTGGTGACCGACGACTGTGGCGCGTGGAACACGTTCGTGGGCGGCGGGGCCGGCACAACAGGCTTCTGAGCCGGCTGGGAGGGTTTCCGGAAAGCCCGTACATGGTTCGCCGGGGAAGATCCCTCGACTGCGCTCGTTCCTCGCTGCGCTCGGGATGACGGAGGAAACGCCGTCAGCGAGGCGACCCGACAGCTCACGATTGACAGGGTATCTAGCGTTGGTCGGCGAACAGGGCCTTTGTCTCGTCCTTCAGCAGCACCACCAGCGCCCACACTCCGAGCGGCAGCGACACCACGCAGCAGAACGTGCAGGGGATGCAGGCGGCCACCGCGCCGGCCATGCTCCAGTTCCAGTTGCGGAGGCTCCGCATCTGCAGCCCGCCGTAGATCGTCACGCCGTCGAGCACGACGCGCAGCAGCGCCAGCACGACCCAGAGGCCGACGCCGAACAGCGCGTCTTTGCTGTCCTCCGAGACGAAGATCAGCGTGCTGGCCGAGAGCAGCACGATCAGCCAGACGACGGTCCCGGCGAGGCTGAGCCCCCCTGCCACCAGCAGCCCGATGGCTGGCGCGCTGACCGGCTGTGCCGGGTCTTGTTGCATGACACCCTCCGTACCCTCGGTGCGTTGAACTGTGCAGAACGGCAGGCCGGGCGGCCCGAATCGCCCTGACCGATGGGCAGCAGAACCCCCGAGGCGGCCACCGTAAGCCGCAACCGAGGTCCGAGACGTCCGTTTCCCCTAATGCGCGCGGAGATGGACAACCGAACGACGGTCCTTGCGCGTACATTCATCGTCACCAGGAGCATGCCGCCCGACGCGGCACGCTTTGACGCGATCGGAGACGTTTCGCTGATGCTCGTGTTGCGGCTGGTTCACACGTCCTGGCGCAGGTGGTTGACGCTCCTGTTCGCCGTGGCGGTGATCGTCGGACTTCCAGGCGACGCGCTCGCCGCCGACGCCCAGATCTCGATCGTCCAGCCGGGCGACACGATGACGTTGCGCTACGAGCCGTCGTCCCAGTCGATCTCGGTTGGCTCCTCGGTGACCTGGGTCAACAGTGGATCGACGCCCGTGACGATCACCTCGCCTGATGGCCTCTTCGACTCTGAGACGGTCGCGCCCGGCGGCTCGTTCAGCCATGTGTTCGATACGCCCGGCACCTTCCGCTACTTTTGCGTGCCGTACCCGCACATGAAGGGCGTGATCGTCGTCACGCCGTAGCGGCAGCAACCGGTTCTGGCTGTGCAAGAGGGGGCGTCCGAAGCGCGGACGTCCCTTTCTCATGAGATGACGATCGGCACTTCGCGGGTCGCGCGGCCATCGCCCTCGCCGGCGCTGATCCGGTAGCGCCAGGTCCCCGGGATCGCATCCTCGGGCACCTTCCAGGTCCAGGAACAGAAGCCGTCGGCGTCGGCGGTTGTGAAGCCCAGGCCATCCGTCGGCGCGGTCTGCGGCCCGAAGATGAACACGCGCAGCTCGCACCTGGTGCCCGGCCGCGTGACGATCTTGAGCGTCGCCTCGCCGCCGCGCGCTGCTGGCGAGGTGATCTCCTCGACGCGGATCGACGGCGGCGGCAGCAGAGCAGGCTGCCCCGGGGTGGACTGGATCGGCTGGAGATACTCGACGATCACGAAGCCGGTGCTGCCGTCCACGTCGCGGACGTTGCGCCAGGTGTAGCCGTCGCCACGCTGCTCGCCGCCGACCAGCTCCACGACGGTCCCCTCGGGGACCACCTTCACGCGCTGGGCCGAGACACTGGCGGCACGGCGCATGTTCGCGCCCTGCCCCTCGGTGTTCACGATGCGAGCGCTGCGGGCCGGCTCCGGAGTCGGGGTGCTGGTGGCTGTGGGGCTGGCAGCCGGCGTTGGGGAGACGGCTGCGCCGGGGCTGGCGTCGCGGCCGGGCACCAGCACGGCCTGTGTCGGGGCCAGGGTGGCAGCGGCCGGCGCACTGGTTGCCGTGGCGATGACCACCACGCTCTGCGAGCCAGGCCGCGGCGTCGGCGTCGGGTTCGGCTGCGCGGCAGCAGCGGGGGCTGGCGTCGGCGGGGTCGGCTGCGCGCCAGCAGACCGAGCCACGGACCAGACCATCAATCCGCCAAGCACCACCAGCGCCGCGACGATCACCGGCGTCGCCAGCATCGCGACCCGTAGAGCTGGTGGCTGCGCCTGGAGCCAGCGCCAGAATCCTCCGAGCTGCTGCAGCACGTCC
The DNA here is from genome assembly GCA_020850535.1 of Chloroflexota bacterium. Classification (NCBI taxonomy): domain Bacteria; kingdom Bacillati; phylum Chloroflexota; species Chloroflexota bacterium. The sequence goes on along the minus strand of JADZEM010000194.1, from coordinate 47,858 downwards.
CCCTCGTTCGAACCTCGCGGCGGGCGAGAGGTCGCCAGTCGCTGAGGGCACCGCTAGGATACCGAAGTGTAGACCCCACAACACGCCGTTCTGACAGGCCGTAGGGACATTGTTATGGTCAGTTTGTGCGGGCCACGGCGAGTGCTCGCGCCAGAGCGGATCGTGCAGCGGCAAGGTCCGAGGGCGCGAGCGCGTCGCGGGCGGCATGTCAGTGCAGGCGGCCGTTGGCGACGGGGTCGGGGCCGGCCGCGCAGGTCTCGGGCGGCAGATTCCGCAGCTCCAGGTGGTAGCGGCTCGGCGTCGGCTCGGTGTCGCCCTGGTACTTGCTGGCGAGACCGCCGCCGCCGTACGGGTTGTCCACGGGGCTGGTCATCTGGATGAACGAGATCTGGCCGATCTTCATCCCGGCAAACAGGGTGATCGGGAACGGCGCCAGGTTCATCAGCTCCAGGGTCAGCCGGCCTTCCCAGCCGGGATCGACCAGGCCGGCCGTCGCGTGGATCAGCAGGCCGACCCGCCCCAGCGAGCTCTTGCCGTCGAGCCGGCCGACGAGGTCTTCGGGGATCGTGATGTGCTCCATCGTGACGCCGAGCGCGAACTCCAGCGGGCGCAGGAAGAACGGCTGGCCCGGCTTCAGCTCGACGACCTCGGTGAGATCGGCGGTGTCGTTCCGCAGGTCGATGTGCGAGATGTGGCTGTTGTGAAAGACGCGGATCTTGTTGTCCATCCGCAGGTCGATGCTCGACGGCTGGATCGCGTCCTCGGCGAGCGGCTCGACGCGGATGCGTCCGCGAGCAATCTCCTCTCGCATCGTGCGGTCGCTCAGGATCACGGTCAACTCTCCCAGGGCGTAAGGGATACGGCGCAGTGAGCGGGCAGCCCGCTGCGGCAAGTGGGCCGATGGTACGGGGAGCAGCGGCGCTGGAGAGCAGATGTCGGTGCGGTGTGATGGGCGGTTGACGCCGCTGGTGCGATCTCGTGACCTGGCCCCGGAACGCGGCTGTGCGCTCCGGGGCCAGGAGGCGCGCAGGCTCTACAGCCCGAGGGTCCGCCGTGCCGCGAGGTACTCGCGGTCGTCGGCGAAGACGGTCTCTGGCTCGGAGATGGGCGCGAACGGGGCGAGCGTTGGAGCATCGCGCGCCGCGTCCCAGGAGAGCCAGAAGCTGTGGACGGCCGCCGTGCCCTCGAGGACGAAGCCGGAGACTGTCTCCAGGCCGTTCGGCAGCAGGCGGCCTTCCTGCTGCATCAGGAACAGCGCGTACCGGCGGATGCCGTGCTCGGCCAGCAGACGGTGGATAGCCTGCCGCTCGGGTGAGCGGGCGCGGCCACGCTCCTGACGGCCGGTCATGGGCGGTACGTCGAGCGGGTCAGGCCGCGCACGTACGCTTCGCCACGGTCCGGGCGGAAGTGGGTGGTGATGCGGCGACCGTCCTGCGTCAGGCTGGTGAAGCGGTTGCCGGACTTGTCGTAGAAGCCAAGCCGCTGGGCGTTGGACTCACGATCCACGTAGGTGAAGAGCGTCCCGCCGCGGACCGTCTCACGGGCCGAGGCGTCGTAGGCGGACTCGGAGGCCCAGGGGCCTTCGTCGCCATGCTTCTCGAAGTGCGAGGCCAACTGGCCGGGCGTCCAGGTCGCCTCGCGGACGATGCGCTCACGGTCGATACCGGCCGGATCGGCCGGCTTCGCGGGGGCAGCAGCGGTCGGCTGCGCCGCCGACGCGGCGGTCGGCTTCGTGGCCGAAGCAGCGGTCGGTTTGGCAACCGATGTGGCGTTCGGCTGAGCAGCGGCTGCAGCGGTTGGTTTGGCCTGTGCCGCTGCTGACGGACTGGCTGCCGCTGACGGGCTGGCTGGGCGCTCGGTGGCCGTCGCTGCCACTGGTGCGACCGGTGCGACCGGCGGCGTGCCAGCCCGCCCGGCCATAAAGAACAGCGCGCCGGCCACGAACAGCAGCAGGATCCCGACGACGACAGCCGCCCGCACAATTGGAGATCGCATGGCCCAGAGTGTACCGGGCGGGGACCGCGCATCTGCGAATTCAGGCCAGGATGCGTACGCAGCGGCCGTCGAGCGTCAGGCGGCCCTCGGCGAACAGGCGGACCGCCTCCGGCAGGGCCTGGTGCTCCTCCGCGAGGATGCGCGCCGACAAACTCTCCACGGTGTCGTCTTCGAGGATCGGGACGGCCCGTTGCAGGATGATCGGGCCGGCGTCGAGGTCGTCGGTGACGAGGTGGACAGTGCAGCCGCTGACCTTGGCGCCGTAGGCCAGCGCCTCGGCCTGGGCGTGGAGCGTCTGCCCGAAGGCCGGCAGCAGCGACGGATGCACGTTGAGCATGCGCCCGGAGAAGTCGCCTACGATGGACGGCTGGAGGATCTCGTCGAAGCCCGCGCACACCACGAGGTCGATGTCCGACGCCAGCAGCGCTGCCCGGATGCGCTCCTGGCGGGCTGCGCGTTTCGGGAAGCGGGCGCGGTCGGCCACGAGCGTGGGGATGGCGCGGCCGCGGGCGTACTCCAGGCCGCCGGCGTCGGGGCGGTTGGCGGCCACCAGGACGATCTCAGCGGGCACGTCGCCGCGCTCGATGGCCTCGATGAGGGCCAGGAGGTTGGAGCCGCGGCCGGAGATCAGGACGGCGACGCGGCAGAGGTCAGGCATGTGTCCTCTCACGACGGGAGGTGAGCGGCATCCCCGGAGTGCGGGAGAGGGGCGTCCGCCCACACCTGGTGGTGAGGGCCTCCCGGCGTTCCGTCAAGGTGCGCCGAGCAGGCGCACGCGCGGGCCGCCCTCGCCGTCGGCGCGCACGATCCGGCCGACCAGCAGCGCGTCTGGGGCGATCTGCTGCACGTCTGCGCCGTCCGCCTCGGAGGTCACGAAGACCCAGCCCAGCCCCATGTTGAAGACGCGGGTCATCTCCTCGAAGGCGATGCCGCCCTGGCGCTGGATCAGGTCGAAGATCGGCGGGACGCGCCAGCCGCCCCAGCGCAGTTCGACGCCGAGCCCCTTCGGCAGCATGCGCGGGATGTTCCCCTCGAAGCCGCCGCCAGTGATGTGGGCCATGCCCCGCACGATGCCGGCCGTCAGCAAGGGGCGCATGGTGGGCAGGTACGAGCGATGCGTGGCGAGGAGCACATCGCCGATGGTCCCGTCGAGGCCGGGGTACGGGTCCGTCAGCGGGAAGTCGGCCAGCACTTTGCGGGCCAGGGTGTAGCCGTTGGTGTGCAGGCCCGTGGACTCCAGCCCCCAGACGAGGTTGCCCTCCTCGATCTTCGAGCCGTCGATGATGCCGTCCCGCTCGACGACCCCGACGATGAAGCCGGCCAGGTCGTACTCGTCGGGGGCGTAGAGGTCCGGCATCTCGGCCGTCTCGCCGCCGACGAGCGCGCAGCCGTTGGCCTGACACTCGGCGGCCATGCCGTCCACAATGGCCGCCAGCCGCTCGGGGACCAGTTTGCCCATCCCGACGTAGTCCAGGAAGAACAGGGGCACCGCGCCACAGGTCAGGATGTCGTCCACGCAGTGCGCCACGAGATCCCGCCCGATGGTGTTGTGACGGTCAAGCTCGATGGCGATCTTCAGCTTGGTGCCGACGCCGTCCGTGCTGCTGACGAGGACCGGCTCCTCGAACCGGCTCCCGAGGGCCACCATCCCGCTGAACGCGCCGAGGTCGCCCAGCACGCGGGGGCCGTTGCTGTCCGGGCCGCCGAACGCTGCCGCCAGCCCGGCCCAGCTGGCTCGGACGGACGGCTTGATCAGGTCCACCGCCCGCTCGCCGGCGACGATGTCCACCCCGGCCCGGGCGTAGGCCGAGGCGGCGGGCGGGTAGCTGCCCGAGCCGGCAGGGTCGGTGGTCGAGGGCATCAGTGGCGCTCCAGCACAAACTTGCCCGCATCGGTCTCGATGGGCAGCGGGTAGCGACCGTGGAAGCAGGCGTTGCAGAGCATGGCTTCCGGCAGGTCGATGGCCTCGATCAGGCCCGGCAGGCTGAGGTAGCCGAGGCTGTCCGCGCCGATGTGCTCGCGGATCTGCGGCACCGTCATGTTGGCGGCGATCAGATCCTCGATGGCGGCGGTGTCCACCCCCAGGTAGCAGGGCCACATCATCGGCGGCGAGGAGATCCGCATGTGAACCTCCTTCGCGCCAGCCCGCCGCAGCTGCGAGACGACGCGCGGCGTGGTGGTCCCGCGTACGATGCTGTCGTCCACGACCACGACACGCTTGCCGCGCAGCACCTCGGGCAGGGGATTGAGCTTGAGAGCCACCGAGCCTTTGCGCTGGCCCTGGGCCGGCTGGATGAAGGTCCGCCCGATGTAGCGATTCTTGACGAACCCTTCCTTGAGCGGGATGCCAGCCTCGGTGGCGTAGCCGATGGCAGCCGGGACCGACGCATCCGGCACTGCGATCACGATGTCGGCCTCGACGGGCTGCTCGCGGGCGAGGATCTGGCCCATGCGCTCGCGGGCGGCGTAGACCAGCTTGCCGTCGATGACGCTGTCAGGCCGCGCGAAGTAGATGTGCTCGAAGGAGCAGGCCGCCCGGCGTGGGAAGCCGACCATCGGCAGGGAGATCGGCGCGCCGACGCGCTGACTGTGGGCCGTGGCCTCGGGCGCGGTGACGAACTTCTCGGTGTGGATGCCGTCGGCGTCGATCCGGAGCAGTTCGCCCGGCTCGACCTCGCGGATGAAGCGCGCGCTGATGGTGTCGAGCGCGCAGCTCTCAGATGCCACGACCCAGCCGCCGCCGTCGAGGCGCCCGACGCAGAGCGGCCGAATGCCGAGTGGATCGCGCACGACGTAGAGGGCGGCGCGGGTCAGCAGCGTCAGGCAGAAGGCGCCGCCGAGCAACGGGAGGGTGGCGCGGATGCGCTCGATCCAGGTGGCACCCTCGGCGTTGGCGCAGAGGTGGGCCAGCATCTCCGAGTCGGTGGTGGAGGTCGGGACGATGCCGAGCTGGTCGAGCATCCGCCCGAGGGTGGGCGTGTTGGTCAGGTTGCCGTTGTGCGCGACGGCCAGTTGCCCGAGGTCGCTGTCCACGACGAGCGGCTGAGCGTTCTCGACGCGGCTCGACCCGGTGGTGGAGTAGCGAGTGTGGCCGATGGCGGCAAAGCCGGTCAGACGGGCGAGGTCTGGCTCGTCGAACACCTGGGCCACGAGGCCCATGCGGGTATGGACGTGGAGTCGGTCGCCGTCCGCCGTGGCGATGCCGGCGCTCTCCTGGCCCCGGTGTTGGAGCGCGTAGAGGCCGAAGTAGGCCAGCCGCGCAACGTCCTCCTGAGGCGCGTAGATCCCGATGACGCCGCACGCCTCCCGCATGCCGGTCGGCCGGTCCAGGGTGTCCAACGACGAATCAGCCCACGCGGCCCTGTTAGAAGGGGGTGTTCCAGGCACGGGCAAGGTCCTCCACGGGGATGGAGAGCGCGTCTGACCATTCGAGCGTGTCACCGCCGACGACGCCAAGGTACTGGAAGCCAACCGCCCGCGCGAGACGGAGCGACTGACCAGCATCGGAGAGCAGGGGGTCGAGGATGCGGCCCACCAGCTCGGCAAGCTGGAAGCGGGCCTCGGGCGAGCACGAGAGCACGAAGCGCGACTGCCCCTCGCCGAACAGGACGCCGTCGAGGCGCGACCGAACGGAGCTATCGTCGCCGACCCGCGTGAGTGCGGTCAGGGATGCGGCGTCGCCCCGGAAGCCGAGGCCGCCGCCGATGCACGATTCGGCCAGGGCGATGCCCAGGCCACCCTCGCTGCAATCCTGGGCTGAGCGCAGGAAGCCGGCGCGGGCAGCTTCCAGGACGATCTGCTGCACCAGCCGCTCGATCTCCAGATCGAGGCCTGGGGCCGGGCCGAGGTCGTCGGCGCGGCCAAGCTGCTGCGCGAGATACTCGGAACAGCCGATCTCTGGGGCCGTGGTTCCGAGCAGGTACACGTAGTCGCCGGCCTGCTGGAAGGCGCTCGGGACGATCTTCGAGCGATCCTCGATCAGGCCGACCATCCCGACGATCGGGGAGGGCTTGACGGCGACGCCGTTGCTCTCGTTGTAGAGGCTGACGTTGCCGGAGATGATCGGGACATCCAGGGCGCGGCAGGCCTCGCCCAGCCCGTCGATGGCCTCCGACAGCTCCCAGTAGACCTCCGGCTTCTCGGGGTTGCCGAAGTTCAGGCAGTCGGTGACGGCAATCGGCTCTGCGCCCCGGCAGACCAGGTTGCGGGCCGCCTCGGCAATGGCGATGGCCGCGCCGCGCTTCGGGTTGGCGTAGACGTAGCGCGGGTTGCAGTCGGTGGTGAACGCCAGCGCCTTGTTGGTGCCGCGAATCCGCACCACGCCCGCGCCCAGGCCCGGCTCGACCACCGTATCCGCGCGGACGGTGTGATCGTAGGTCTGGAAGACCGGCCGCCGGCTGCGGATGTTCGGGGAGGCCAGCAGCCCGAGCAGCACGGCGTTCAGGTCGGCGGGCATCGCGGGCGGCGGGGGCATCTCCGGCTCAGGGCGCGGCAAGCCCTGGCGGGTGTAGGTCGGGACGTCGTCCGTCAGCAGCGGGATCGGCAGCCGGGCGACTTCGACGCCGTGCTCCAGCACCACGAAGTCGCCGTCGTCGGTGATCTCGCCGGCCAGGTCGGAGTGCAGCTCCCACGTTGCGAAATGGGCCTCGACCTCCGCGACGGCCGCTGGCGGCACCACCAGCAGCATCCGCTCCTGGCTCTCGGAGAGCATCATCTCGTACGGCGTGATGCCCGACTCGCGACGGCTGATCTTGCCGACGTCCAGCCGCATGCCGCGCTTGCCACGGGCCGCCACCTCGACGCTGGAGGAGGTCAGGCCGGCCGCCCCGAGATCCTGCATCGCCCGCACCACACCCTTCGGGAGCAGCGCGAGGCACGCCTCCAGCAGCAGCTTTTCGAGGAACGGGTTGCCGACCTGGACGTTCGGGCGGCTGGCCTCGCGGTCGTCGGCCAGCTCGGCCGAGGCGAAGGTCGCGCCGTGGATGCCGTCGCGGCCGGTCGGCGCGCCGACGATCAGGACCACGTCGCCGGGGTCGCCGGCCTTCGCCAGCGTCAGCCGCTCCCGCTCCACGATCCCCACGCACATGGCGTTGACCAGCGGGTTCTCGGAGAAGCTCGGGTCGAAGTAGATCTCGCCGCCGATGGTCGGCACGCCGATGCAGTTGCCGTAGTGCCCGATGCCCGCTACCACGCCGTTGAAGAGGTAGCGGTTGCGCCCCTCGTCGGGCGGGCCGAAGCGCAGCGAATCGAGCAGGGCAATCGGCCGCGCGCCCATCGTGAAGATGTCGCGCAGGATGCCGCCGACGCCCGTCGCCGCGCCCTGAAACGGCTCGACGGCGCTCGGGTGGTTGTGCGACTCCATCTTGAGGACGGCCAGCAGGCCGTCGCCGATGTCCACCGCACCAGCATTCTCGCCCGGCCCCTGCACCACGCGCGGCCCGGTCGTGGGCAGGCGGCGCAGCAGCGGACGGGAGTTCTTGTAGCCGCAGTGCTCAGACCACATCGCCGAGAGGATGCCCACCTCGACGTGGTTGGGCGTGCGGCCCAGACGTTCCAGAATGCTGGTGTACTCGGCGTCGGTCAGGTCGGAGGTGGGAGAAGGGACCAACTGACGCACGAGCTCGCTCATCGGCTGGCCGCCCCCGTCCGGGCCGCCCCAACCTGGACGGTGCTGCCGTGAGCAGCGCTCCCCGTCAGGTGCGCGGCGGCGCGGCTCCCGTATGAGATCAGCGCCCGCAGTAGCGGCAACCCATCCTGTGAGGGCAGCTCCGACTCGGCGGCGCGCTCCGGGTGCGGCATCAGCCCGACCACGTTGCCGCCGGCGCTGGCGATCCCGGCGATGTTGCCGAGGGAGCCGTTCGGGTTCGAGGCGTCGGTGACGGCCCCGACCGCATCGGCGTAGCGGAAGATGACGCGGCCGCTCGACTCAAGCTCGGCCAGCGTCTCGGGCGGCGCGACGTAGCGGCCCTCGCCGTGCGCGATGGGCAGGCGCAGGACCGTGCCTGCTGGCACGCCAGCCGTGAGCGCGGACTGCTCGCTCTCGACGCGGCAGTGGACCCACTGGCTGGCGAACGCTCCGCCGGCGTTCGGCAGCAGCGCGCCCGGCAGCAGGCCGGCCTCGCACAGGACCTGGAAGCCGTTGCAGATGCCGACGACGATGCGGTCACGCTTCGCCTGCTCGGCCACGGAGCGCATGACCGGCGAGAAGCGAGCGATGGCCCCGGCCCGGAGATGGTCCCCGTAGGAGAAGCCGCCCGGCAGCACGATGGCGTCGAAGCGGGCGAGGTCGGTGTCGGCGTGCCAGACCGGCTCGGCATCCTGCCCGAGCACTGCTCCCAGCACGTAGAGGGTTTCCTGGTCGCAATTCGTGCCTGGGAAGACGACGACCGCGATTCGCAAGACGGCTCCCGAGGAGAACGGTCCGGCCGCCGGAGGGTGGCCCAACAGAACGCTGGGACACGGCCGTCATGACGTCCGGCCACACTGCCACTCACCGAAGAGTATACCCGGCGCCGGGTTGTCGGGCGGTTACAGGAGCGTCGCAGCGTGGGAGTCGGGGGGCGGCGCCCCCCGACGACGGCTAGACCCGCCGGAACTTCGTCAGGCCGTTGTTCCCGCCGACCTCGCCCACGTAGAAGCTGCCCTCCCCGTCGATCCAGCAGCCGTGCGGCCCGTAGGCGAACTGGCCCCGCTCGGCGCCCTTCTCGCCCCACGCTCCCAGCTTCTTGCCGTCCGCCGTCCAGATCTCGACCACCCCGCCGCCGACGATGTGGAAGATGCCGTCGGCGTCTACGGCCACGTCGCACGGGCGGTTGACGCCGGTGACCTCGGAGAGGAACGCGCCGTCCAGGGTGAAGACCTGCCAGCGCAGGTTCTCGCGGTCCATCACGTAGACCTTCGAGTCGGGCGTGACCATCACGTCGTGCGGCAGGTTGAACTTGCCCGGCTCGGTGGCGGTGCGGCCGGTGACCGGCTCGCCCCGGAACTTCTGGATGAAGACCGGATCGCCGCCGCCCCAGGAGAGGATGTGGTCGCCAGCCTCGGTGAAGCGGTGCATCCAGTTCTGGCCGTAGCCGTCAGACACCACGAGGTCGCCGTTGGGCGCCTGGACGATGCCGGTCGGCATGTTGAACGGCTTTCCGGGCGCGCCCGGCTCGCCCTTCGTCCCGAGCGTCATCAACAGCTCGCCGCTCGGGGCGTGCTTGGTGATGGTGTGCAGGCCCGTGTCCGCCACGAAGACCTCGTCGGCGGCGTTGATCCAGACGGCGTGCGGCGAGGAGAAGGTGTCTCCCCAGTTGTCGGCGACCGTGCCATCGGGGTTGAGCACGAGGATGTGGCCCACGCCGGGCAGGATGTTGGCGACGCCGCCGCCCGGCGGGATGTTGCGGACGCCGACGTAGGCGCGGCCCTTCGAGTCAACTGCCACCGTTGCCGCGACGCCCTTGACTGGCTCGGCCGGCCAGTTCTCCACGACCTCGAACTGGATACCGTCAATCCCGAATCGCTTTGCCACGCTGCTCATCCTCCCATGTCGCGCCCGAGGCGACAATGCCCTTGCGCACCTGCCAGTCCCCGAGTATAGGCTGGATGCGTACAGGCCGGATGCCCCGGCCTGTGCGGGCCGGCGCGGTATGCGGCGGGTCGCCCGGCCTGCCACACTTGACGTGCTGCGCGGCGCTGCTTGGATGATCCCACGTGCCGCGCCTCCAGGGAGGAGCGTGACCGGTGACAGACACCTACCAACTGGCACAGTACTTCAAGCACTTCCGCACGACCGACGTGGTGGACGGGCTGGACGCCGTGGGCCGCGCCGACCTGACCCTGATGGATGAGCGCGTCAAGCCGCTCTGGCAGGGCATCCGATTCTGGGGGCCCGCCGTGACGGTCCGGGCGATCCCGGCCAACAAGCGGATGCCCGTGCTGACGCCCGAGGAAGCGATCCGCTCGCACCAGATCTGGTTTGCCGAGCATGGCGGCATGCTGGTGGGCGACGCCGTCAAGCCGGGCTGCGTGGTGGTGACGGCGACGGCTGGCTGCCCCGAGACGGGGATCTGGGGCTCGAACAACACCCTGGCGATGATCGACAGGGGGGCGGTCGGCGTGCTGACGGACGGTTACGCCCGCGACACCGACGAACTGATCCTTCAGAAGACGCCGATTGCCTGCCGTGCCCGTGGCCGCCCGATCATCCCTGGCCGGGTCACCTTCACGGGCCTCAACGAGCCGGCAGCCGTCGGCGGCGTGTTGGTGCGGCCGGGCGACATCGTCGGAGTGGACGGCGACGGCGCGGTGGTGGTGCCGGCCGAGGTGGTGCAGGACGTGATCACCATCGCCAAGGGCATCCTGATCGACGATGCGAAGAAGCGCCGCCGGCTCTACGAGCGGCAGGGCATCCCGTTCGACGAGACGGTGGACTACGAGGCGATGGAGGCGTTCCTGGCGGACTTCTGAGCACGATGGCCTGCTGGTCGCACGCGGCCCCAGGGCCGGATCGCTTCCCGCAGTGTCAGGCGTGCTCCTCGTGCAAGTGTCAGGCGTGCTCCTCGTGCAAAGGACGCAAGCGCCACTGTCGTCCTGAGCTTGCGAAGGACCGCACCCGCTGACCGTCAACTACCGCGTCAGCGGGTGAGGTCCTTCGCAAGCTCAGGACGACAGAGGTACTCAGGATGACAGAGGTGCTCAGGGCGACAGAGGTGCTCAGGACGACAGGGGAACTCGCAGGCGCTCCTGTGCATCTGCCGTTGGTCACGCTGTTGAAACTGCCCACCCCGAATCCCGCGTGTGGGAGGGGGGTGAGCAGGTTTCCGGTCAGGCGTGGCCGCCGCTTCCCGCCACGATCAGGGCTGGCGTTGGCTCGGGCTCGGCCACCGGCTGGGCTGCGCGCAGCGGCGTCTGCGCCACCAGCAGCAGCCCGGCCACCGACACCAGCGCCGCCGACGAGACATCCAGCTTCAGGCCGGCCAGCCCGAGCATCGTCAGGCCGACCAGGATGTCGGCGTCCCAGCCCAGCCGCCGCCCGGCCAGCAGCGTCACCACAACGCTTGCCAGCGCCGCACCGTACAGGAGTGGTGGCAGGTAGAGGCTGAACCCGAGCGTCCAGATGGCGACCGTCGCCATGCCCCACGGCTGGATCGACGTGCCCAGGGTCAGCAGGCCGCCGGCTGCCAGCCCGAGCGCGGCCTCGGTGCGGGTGGGCCGGATGCGGCCGGCCCAGGGCAGCGCGAGCGCGGCCAGCACGGCGAGCAGCTCAGTCAGAGCGCTCGGGGGCAGGCCGTACGCAGACAGCCTCGCCGCGCTTGCCGCCGGGATCACCGCCAACACCTGCGCCGCGCCGGCCAGTACGAGCGGACCACCCAGCTGCGTGCGCCACACGTACGCGCCGAGGATCGCGGCCACGCCAAGGCCGGTCAGCAGCGCGTGCAGGGATGCCAGGTCATCCGTCGAGAGCACGGCCAGCAGCACTGACAGACCAAGGTTGGCCGCGACCACGCCGGCCAGGGCCAGCCCGAGCAGCCAGCGAGTGCTCTGGGTCGCCCGCAACGCCTCGCCCGCGGCCAGTGCGAGCAACGCTGCCGCCGCCAGCACGCTCACGTTGAGCGCGATGACGCCGACGCGCTCCACGATGGCGAACAGCGGGAGCAGATCGACGCCGGTGGGCAGGACCGGCCCGAGCCGTAGCGCCAGCCGCAGCAGCACGACCTCGGTGAGCAGGGCCACGAGGACGGCCAGTACCAGTTGCCGGCGCAGCGCGCTCATCTCGAAGCACTCCCGGCGCACTCGGCCATCGAGGGCCACGGCGCATCGACCGGTGACTGCTGCACACCCTCGTCGGACACCGGCTCGGCCGCCTCGATCGGGGCCGGGCGTGCGGTGTTGAGCTGTGCCTCCTCCAGTTCCAGCAGCCGCAGCAGGAGTGCGCCAACCGCCGGGTAGAACGTGCGACGGTGGTGCTTGTCGAGCCGCTCGACGAAGGTCGGCAGCCAGAGCTGCAGATGCTCGGCGATCAGCTTGCGGCGAGCATGACGGGTCAGTTTGGCCCGCCCTGACCAGCCCTCCTCCCGGGCATACGCCTCCTTCATCAGCAGGACGGCCAGCAGCTCGCACTCCGCGCCCAGGTGGTCGGGCATCTCGGGCGCGTCCTCGGCGATGCTGAGGCCAAACGCCGCGTACAGCCCGCCGATCTCCGAGAGGTGCGTCGAGCGGTCCGCGCCACGCTGCAGCACGTAGCTGCTCTCGTAGGGGGGCACCCGCACGTGCCGCCCGAAGAGGAAGGTGTGCTCCTCGGTCAGGCTGACGTTGCTGGCGTCTGGCAGGTCGACGGCCTGCCAGACGGCCTCCAACAACGGCCCGAGGGCGCCGGTCTCGTCGGCGGACTCGGCCAGGAGGGCCAGCCGGGTGCGCCCGGCTGGATCGCTGAGCGCCTGTTCGAGCGCCGGGAGCGGGTAGGCGAAGGCGCGCGCGACCCAGCTCCAGAGGGTCGCGCGTGCCATCAACGTGTCATTGATCGTCATCTCGCCGCTCCGATCGGCGGGCCCAGCGGCGGCCATGCGACTCGCCGAGCACGCCCATGGCCACCAGCAGGCCGACGATGGACAGCCCGACGGCGACGTGCCACCATTCCCACGCGGCAGCGCCGCTGGTGATCGGCTGGGGCGCGGCCGGCGGTGGCGCGGGAACCTCCGGGGGCAGGATGCGGACCGTCGCCATGCCGGAGAGCTGCTTGCGCGCGCCGACCTCGGCGTTGGAGCCGTTCCAGACGGCGAACGCGACGGGGGCCTGCTTCTCGTTGGCGAGGCTGGCCGCCTCAGCGCCCGTCGTGGCGAGTGGCCGCACGAAGGTCACCTGCCAGTGGCCGTTCGTCCAGACGCCCTTGCCTTCGACCGTCTGCTGAGCGCGGTGGGTGGTCGTGCCGAAGCCGGCCGAGAGCATCTCTTCGACGGGCGTCGTGCGGGCCGGCTGGCTCATGGGGTTCCCGGCCGCCTGCCCGATGATGTAGCGCTTCGCATCCGGGGATGCGAAATCGACGGGCATGCGGTACGGGGGCGTGCCCGTGACGAACGGGTAGTAGTCTTTGAAGAAGTTCGGATAGGCGTCGACGACCTCCTGGTAGCCCTTGTCGAGATCCTCCTGCCAGTCGGCCTTCCAGTGCCAGAGGTTGGTCACCTGCCCGGGCGAGCCCATGCAGATGTTGGGCGTGCCCTGCGGCGCGGCCAGCATGACGGCGGCGGCATCGCGGAACTCGGTGGGCTGGAGCGCGTGCGCGTCACGGGTTGGATCGTCCCAGTCGAGCCGGAAGCCGATCCGCTCGCCGTCGTTGAGCGCGCGGACGTAGACCGTGGACACGGAGGGCGTGGCCAGCCGTGGCAGCGCGACCATCTGGGACGTCAGCGGCACGACCGACAGCGGCGCCGTGGACCAGGACGGATCGAACGGGTCCGCGGACACGCGCTGGACGTGGGTGGCGCTGACGGTAGGAACCTGTTGTGCGAGTGCAGAACCGTTGAACGACAGGGCGACGGCGACTGCGACGAGCAGTCCGACGACGACCTGCGGGGTGCGTGCGAATCGTTTCATCGGCGTCTCCGAGCGTTGAGCGCCAGGTGCAAATTCGGACGAACGTTTCAGATATGTGCCTGGGAGCGTGTATGTGACCGCGATGCAGTTGCAGGGCTCTCCGTCATCCGAGCGGAACGAGCTTGCGAGTGAAGTCGAGGGATCTTCTTCTGGCGTCAGGAGGAAGATCCCTCCACTCCGCTCGTACCTCGCCGCGGTCGGGATGACAAGAGGGAGTGTTCGTACCTCGCCGCGGTCGGGGTGACAACTCGTTTGCCTTTGACGTTGCGCTGTACGAGCACTGGAGCGGACTCCCAGGGGACTCGTCTCAGGTGATGTTGTGGCGGTACACCCCGCGCTCGATGTCGAGCAGCGGCCGTACGAAGATCGGCTCCTTGAGTGGCACGTTGGCGATCTCATCGCCCTTGGCGTCGTAGCCGTAGACGCGGTCACCCTTGACGCGGAACTTCTCGATCCAGCGATCCGTCGAGCCCATGAGCATCATCACGCCCATCAGCTCGGGGTCGTCGCGCATCTGCTTGTAGGTGGTGATGGCGTTCTCGACGCCCGGCCCGAACATCTGCTCCAGGTAGCGCGGCGGCACGTGGATCGGCGGGACGTAGTAGATGTTCACGCCCAGCCCGAACTGTGGATAGAGCGGCAGCGCCACCTTGCGGGTGTGGATCAGGAAGTCGGTCGGGTTCTCCGGGTCGGCGTTGGCCGGATCGTGAATCCAGCCGTTGATCCGGATGCGCCCGATGCAGCTGATGGTGCAGTACGGCTGCAAGCCCTGCTCGACGCGTGGGAAGCAGGCGATGCACTTCTCCGAGACGCGGGTGGCGGCGTTGTACATGACCTTCTTGAAGGGACACGACCGCACGCACTCGCGGTACCCTCGGCAGCGCTCCTCGTCCACCAGGACGATGCCGTCCTCCTCGCGCTTGTAGATCGCCTGGCGCGGGCACGAAGCGAGGCAGGCGGGATAGGTGCAGTGGTTGCAGACCCGCTGCAGGTAGAACGACCAGACCGGGTGCGGCAGCGTGAAGTAGGTGCCGCCGTCGATCTGCCCGAACGGCTCGTCCTCGCCGAGGTTGGGCGCGGCCCAGTCCTCGCCCTCGGGCAGCCAGCCGGTGACGGCGTGGCCGTCGCCGGCCGTGGGCGCGGCCTCGAAGATCGTCTTGCCCGTGTACGTCGAGCCCTTCCAGGTCTGGGGGCCGAGCATCTTGAGGATGTTCAGATCCCAGCCCGTCGGGTAGAAGCCGTACGGCTTCGTCTCGACGTTGTTCCAGAGCATGTACTCCTGCCCCCGGCCAGAGGTCCAGGCCGTCTTGCACGTCATGGTGCAGGTCTGGCAGGCGATGCACTTATTGATGTCGAAGACGGCCCCGAACTGCTTCTTCGGGAACGCAGCGTCGTACGGGTACTCCATCTCGCGGTTGATCTGCCAGTTGAACACCTTTGGCATGGAAGATCACCCCTTCTCGATGAAGCCACCGCCGAGGTAGCGCTTCATCTCTTCGTTCTCGTAGGTGGGCCGGATGCCGAGCGTGGCCGGGCGCCAGATGCCTTTCGAGCCCATGCCGCCGTCCTCGGCCTTGGTGACGCGGATGAACGCCTCCTTCGGGGCGCCGTTCGCGCAGTACACGTCGGACTCGAAGCCGGCCCCCATGACCTGCCCGATGTTGTTCTTGCGGGCCATCGTGTCGGTCAGGAGGGTGGGGCGGAGCCAGGCGCGGGTGGCGGACTGGTGGCCGCCGTACCGGAACGAGGACTGGTAGTTGGTGCGCGGGTTCTTGGCGAGGCCGTCTGGCCGTGTCTCGTGGCCTTCCACGCTGCCGTGGCTGGCCTGGTACATGTTGAACCACATCCGGATGACGCCCTTGGGCATCCCCGGGTAGAAGCGCGCCCGGCACATCAGCCGCGAGACTTTGTAGTCCGGGTCGTCCTTCTTCCAGCCGCGATACGGCCGGTCCTCTGGATCGGCGTCGATCCAGATGTAGTCGCCTTCCTCCAGGCCGAGCGCCCGACCGTCCGACGGGTTGATGTCGGCGTAGGCCTCGTTGACCCACGGCATGCGCTTGTCCCGGCGGTACACGTCGGTGAACGGCCCGAACAGCATGGCCGAGGAGTCGAGGTCGGTCGGCGTGGTGTGCGCTCCGTGGCGGTACTTCGGGGTCAGGAACAGGTGGGTGAAGCCGTCCTTGTTGCGGGCCGGCTTGGTCTGCTTCAGCTCGGACCACTGCATGACGACGTTCCGGACCTGCCGAACGTCGGTGCTCAAGTCGTCGCGGCGCAGGCCGTACTGCTCGGGCGGGGCCGGCCGCAGGGCCGGGTGGAACTTGTTGCCGACGATGGCGTTCGGCTCGTAGAAGGTCGCATCGACCGGCTCGCGGTAGACGGAGAGGTTCTCGCCGTACTCGATGAACTCGTTCTCGTCGCGGTAGAACTCCAGCCGACCGGAGCGGGTGTACCAGGGGCGGCTCTCGTTGGTCTGCTCCCAGCCGACGACGCGCGGGTAGGTCCGCGACTGCATCAGGACCGGCTGGCCCTGCTTCGCCAGATTCTCCATCGTGGTGAACTGGTAGCCGCGCAGCGTGTTGCTGGCGTTGACGATCCGCTGCAGGTAGACGTCGGTCTGACCGTCGCTGATGAAACGCCAGTAGTCTGCGAAGCGCGGCTCATTCGCCTCGGCGGCCAGCGCCCGGCCGACCCCTGCGAACGTCTCGACATCGGCGACGGTGTCGAATATCCGCTTGAGCGGTGAGCGCGGGTAGACGCTGACGAACGGGTTGCTGACCGAGCCGGCCATGTCCGGGTGCTTGAAGTCGCCCCAGCTGTCCACCCCGAACACGACGTCGGAGTACTCGCAGGAGAGCGTCCACCACCACTCGTTGCAGACGATCGTCTCGACCTTCGGCAACGTGTTGTGCATGACGTCGTAGAAGCCCTTGATGTTGCCGAGCAGCGAGTTCGAGTTGGCGAACCAGAACAGCTTCGTCGGCGTGGGCATGTGGGTGTCGCCGTTGAAGACCTTGTTGCCGATACGCAGGGGGCGGTCGCCGTAGTTGAAGTAGTGCGCGGACTCGCCCTTGGCGTAGCTCTTGACCTTCGAGGGCTGCGAAGCATCGAGCGTGATGTTGAACGGATCTTCGTTGATGTACTGCGGCAGGCCACTGAACATCGAGACGCGGTAGTTGCCAGCGTAGGCGCCGGGCGTGCCGCCCATGTTGCCGATGTTCTTGGTCAGCGAGGCGACCAGGAACAGCGCACGGTCCTTCTGGTCGGCGTTGAAGAAGTGGTTCGGGCCGACGCCGTGGATCAGCAGGGTGGAACCGGCGTTCTCGGCGATGGCGCGCGCCAGGAAGCGGATGCCAGCCTCGGGAACCCAGGTCAGCTCGGAGACGGCCTTGATGGGCAGGGCATCCAGGTACTCGCGCTCCAGCCCGAAGACCGGCCGGACCGGCACCCTCGTGCCGTCCACCAGGGTGACCTCGAACGTGCCTTCCAGGGCCGGATCGATGTTCAGGGCGTCGAAGTAGTCGCCCACCTGATCCCGCGTGACCACCTTCGGGGTGTTCGTGCGGGTGTCCCAGACGACCGAGTCGTCCCAGGCGTCGCGCATCGCCTTCGGGATCTCGAGGGCGTTCTGCATGACGTTCGGGTTGCCCGCTGCACCCGGCTCGATCACCTTGGCGAAGTTGGTCAGCTCGGCCGGCTGGTAGTTCGGGATGATGTCCTTGGCGTGGAGCTTCTTGAGGGTGTCCATGCGGACCAGCAGCGGCAGGTCCGTGAACCGCTTGACGAACTTCTCGTCGTACAGCTTCTCGTCGATGATGATCCGGGCGATGCCCAGCGCCAGCGCCGCGTCGGTGCCGGCCCGCAGCACGATCACGTCGTCGGCCTTGTTGGCGGTGGCCTGGTATTCGGCGGAGATCACCACCACCCGTGCGCCGCGCATGCGGGCCTCCGTCAGCCAGTGGCTGTCGGGCATCTTGGTGGTGGTCCAGTTCATCCCCCAGACCGTGACCAGCTTGGCGTTCTCGACGGTGAACAGGTCGAACTCGACGGTCTGCTGGCCGGTGACCATCGGATGGCCGGGCGGCAGGTCGGTGTGCCAGGTGTAGCTGTCCCAGGGTCGGCCACCGATGGCCTCGTCTGGTCCGACGTTCCGCAGCTTCGCGTCGAGCAGCGCCATGCTGTTCGCCACGCGGTACAGCCCGAAGAGGCGCGTCGCCCCGAGGAACGGCATGCCGCCCCGGAACTTGAGCACCTGGGTGCCGACGCCGTGCTGCTTTGCGACCATCGCCGGATCGTAGCCCTGCTTGAGCAGCCGCTCCTCGCCGTCATGGCCGGTGTAGGTCTTGGCGATGTTGACGATGGACTTCGCGACGAGGGTATACGCCTCGTCCCAGGGGAGCTTGACCCACTCGTCCTTGCCGCGCTGGAAGTAGCGCTCGTCCGGGCGGCCGGTGGCGGCGTCGCGCGGGTAGCCAGCGCGCGCCCACTCCAGGTAGCCCTTGCGAACCATCGCGCCCTTGACGCGGCGGTCGCCGTAGAACTTGCGGGTGAGGCCCAGCCCCTTCGAGCAGGCTCGCGGGTCCCAGCGGTGGGACGCCTGATTGCCGTAGTTGTCGGTTGCCTTGCCGTACTTGTAGGTCGGCTCGATACGGGTGACGATGCCGTTGCGGACTTTGGCCGTCAGCAGGCAGTTGTGGGTGTCGTTCGGAGCGCACAGGAAGGTGTATTCCGAGTCCACCTGATAGAGATCCCGGTAGACCTTTTCCCACGCTCGGTTCGGGTAGAACTTGAGCGGGTTCGGGATCTCGGGAACGGTCTGGAGGAACGCGAGATCCTTGAGCATCGCTGCCGCCGCCGTTGCGACGAGCGCCCCTCCTGATGCCTTGACGAACGTTCGTCGCGAGAGACGACGCACGTTCTGCCTCCCTTCCGCTCGCCGGCCGTCAGCGGCCGCGAGCCAGTCATACCGAAAGCCCAGCCTGGCGTGGGGGGCCTAGGGCTGGGCTGAGGTTACCGCTGCCGCCAATGGCAGCGAGGATTGACGAGGGCAGGCGCGTTTTGAGCGCGTACCGGGCGAACGCCGCGTGGCGCGGAGCGTCAGCGCGGCGAAGACGAGGATGGCGAGGGCGTTGACGAGGCCGGCCCAGGCCCGCAGATCGGGCTGGGTGGTGGTATCGGCCAGGATGCGGACCAGCAGGCTGCCGTGGAGCAGGCCGAGGTGCAGGTAGAAGACCCGGTCGAACGGGACGGCGATGCCGGTCACGGCGGGGATGATCGTCGGGGCGTGGCCGAAGATCATCGAGAAGACGAAGCCGAGGAACAGCGTGTGGAGCATGGCGTCGTACCAGAACGCGCCCGGGAAGTGGCCCGGCCCGACGACCCAGCAGAGCCCGGCCACGCCGAGCCAGACGTACCCGACGAGCAGGCTGACGGCGCTGAAGCGGGGCAGCCCGGCCCGGCGAACGGTGCGGCGGGCGACGTCGTAGCGGACCAGCCACGCGGCCAGCAGCAGCAGCCCGAGGCCGGCCACCTGGATGCCAGGGTACAGCGCCAGGGTGGAGAGCACGACGCCCGCGCCGAGCACGGCAGCAGCCGCCAGCAGCAGCAGTCGGACGCGGTGCGCCAACAGCACCTGCGCCAGCTCCAGCCGCTCGCCGACGATGGTCAGCACCAGGAAGGCGGCCCACCATGGCACCAGCTCGACGACCGCCCGACCCGAGAGCCAGAGCGCGTTGCTGGCCGCCCAGGCGAGCGCGCCGGACGCCATGACGGCCGTCGCCCATTCAGGACGACGGCGGTAGACCTCGACGTAGACGGCGACGACGACAAGGCTGCCAGCCAGGAAGGCGGCAGCCACCAGGGTCGTCGGCAGCCCGGCGATCAGGCCGAGCCCGCCCGCGCCGGCCAGCAGCGGGGCAGCGTAGGCCCAGCCCCGCCCCAGGGCAACGGCCCGTTCCAGCCCGATCACCACACCCAGCACGCCGGCCACCAGCAACGGCCCGTGCCGCGGGGTCAGCGTCTCGCCGGGCAGCGCCCACCCCAGCCGGACCAGGCCGGCCCAGAGGCCCGTCAGCAGGCTGACGGCGGCGAGCGCCATCAGCAGCAGCCGGTAGGGCGGGCGGCGGGGCGGCTCGGCGTTCATCGGAAGGTGCGCGCTTTGAGCTTGGCGTGAACCTCGACGTGATCCTCCTCGGTGGGCGGCGGGGTCACGACGTGCGCGGCGATCAGCTGGGTCGTGGCCTTGATGCCGCGAGCCGACCCGGCCGGCACCACCGCGATCGCGCCCGGACCGACTGCCTGCTCCTCGTCGCCCGCCACGATGACGCCCTCGCCTTCGAGGACGATCAGGGTCACGTCTGCGCCAGGGGTGTGCACGGGAATGAACTGGCCGGGCTCGAAGCATGCCAGGACGACCTTCGTGCGGTCGGACTGGCCGAGGATCACTGGCGAGAAGCGATTCGGGAGGAACGCCGCCCGGTCCCGGTAGTTCGTCACGATGATTGGCAGCAGCGTCTCAGTGGCAATGCTCACAGGGCATCCTTCTGGTCGTGATCACACAGAGTCGCCATCCATTGTCAGCCTCATCAAGCCCGGCCTACCCCACCTGTCGGGGTGGTTTTCGGAGGGGACGGATGTCCCGGGACGCCGTCGACGGAATCGAGGACACCGGCCTACCCCTTCGGGTAGGGCTGCTGGCGAACGCCGACCGGTACGCTCCGAGGTAGCTGGAGTAGGTGGTTCCAAACGCTTCCGCGCGCCCGCGCGCGAGGGCTTCTGCTGATCATCTGATCTGATTTCCCACTTCGGGGGTGCTCCTCGTGCTTGGTGTAACGCGGCTGCTCTGTGGCACGACAACCGAAACCGATGGCCTGCGCTATGGCCCCACGCATCGACGCTTCGAGGACGGCATCCCCCGTCCGGTGGTGGTCTGGACGACCACCCGCCGCTGCAACCTCGACTGCCTGCACTGCTATGCCGCTGCCGCCGACCGTCCCTTCAAGGGCGAGCTGACGACCGAGGAGGCGCAGACGTTCATCGCGGACCTCGGGCGGTTCGGGGTGCCGGTGCTGCTGCTCTCCGGCGGCGAGCCGCTGATCCGCCCGGACATCTTCGAGCTGGCGGCGTTCGCGCACGAGCAGGGCATTCGCACCACCCTCTCGACCAACGGCACGCGCATCACCCGCGAGGTGGCCCAGCGGATCAAGGACGTCGGGTTCGGGTACGTCGGCATCAGCCTGGACGGCATCGGTGCGCGCCACGACTACTTCCGGGGGCAGGATGGCGCGTTCGAGGCGGCGCTCGGCGGCATCCGCAACTGCGTGGCCGTCGGCCAGCGGGTCGGACTGCGGCTGACGCTCACCCGCCACACCGTCCGCGACCTGGACAACATCTTCGCGCTGGTCGAGCAGGAGCGGATCAACCGCGTCTGCTTCTACCACCTCGTGCCGAGCGGGCGCGGGCGGCAGATCGCCGGCGACCTGCTCTCGCCCGAGGAGGCCCGCGACGCCGTCGAGCGGATCTTCGCGAAGGCCCAGGACTTCCACCGGCGCGGGCTGGAGAAGGAGCTGCTGACGGTAGACAACCATGCGGACGGCGTTCTGCTCTACCTGAAGGTGCTCCGCGAGGATGGCCCCGAGCGGGCGGCCGAGGTGCTCGCGCTGCTGCGCCGCAACGGCGGCAACAGCTCGGGTGCCAGGCTCGCGCATGTAGACAACCTCGGCAACGTCCACCCGGATCAGTTCTGGTGGAAGCAGCAGCTTGGCAACGTCCGCCAGCGCCCGTTCAGCGAGATCTGGTCTGGCGAGGACGTGCCGTTCCTCCAGGCGATGCGGAATCGGCGCGAGAAGCTCCAGGGTCGCTGCGGCAGCTGCCGGTTCCTGGACATCTGCAACGGGAACTTCCGCGCACGCGCCGAGGGGCTGACCGGCGACCCCTGGGCCGACGACCCGGGCTGCTATTTGACGGATGCCGAAGTGATGCAGCGGGAGGCCGTCCATGCCTGACCGACCCTCCGCCCCGACCAGCGCCCCGGCTGAGACCGCCGCGCCGCCGATCCCCACCGCCAAGCCCAGCTACTTCGCCGTGGACTTCGACCAGACCCCGTTCACGGTCGCCTGGGAGATCACCCGGGCCTGCGCGCTGGCCTGCATCCACTGCCGGGCCGAGGCCATCCCGCGCCGCGATCCGCGTGAGCTGACCACCGACGAGGGCTTCCGCCTGATCGACTCGCTGGTGGAGATCGGGCGACCGATCCTGATCGTGACGGGCGGCGATCCGCTGATGCGGCGTGACGTGGAAGAGCTGGTGAAGTACGCCGTGGGGCGCGGTCTCCGCGTCGGCCTCTCGCCGAGCGCCACGTCACTGGTCACCCACGAGCGGCTGGAGCGGCTCCAGGCGTTGGGCCTCTCGATGGTCCACCTGAGCCTGGACGGCTCCTCGGCCGAGACCCACGATGCCTTCCGGGGCGTCGGCGGCTCCTTCGACCGCACGCTGGAGATCCTGGCCTACGCCCAGCGTCTGAACCTGCCGATCCAGGTCGGCACGACGGTCACGCGCCGCAACTGGCAGGACTTGCCGGCCGTCGCGGAGATCGTCGAGCGGCTGGGCGTGCGGATGTGGAGCGTCTTCTTCCTGGTCCCAACGGGCCGGGGGCAGGTGTCTGACATGCTGGACGCCGCCGAGCACGAGGGCGTTCTCCAGTGGCTGCACGCCGTCTCGCAGCGCGCGCCGTTCGCGGTGCGGACGACGGCGGCCCAGCACTACCGGCGCGTCGTCATCCAGCGGGAGCGGCTGGCGCGCGGCGAGGCCGCCGATGGCGAGTCGAGCGCCGTGCGCTGGGATTTGACGGGGGCGGGCTACGCTTTCCGGGGCGGGCAGGCGCCGGCCGAGCAGGGCGTGAACGACGGCAAGGGGTTCGCCTTCATCTCCCATCGCGGGGAGGTCTACCCGAGCGGCTTCCTCCAGGTCTCGGCGGGCAACGTCCGCGAGCACTCGCTGGTGGAGATCTATCGCGAGTCGCCGTTGTTCCGCGAGCTGCGCACGCCAGAGCTGCTGAAGGGACGCTGCGGCGCGTGTGACTACCGGCGCGTCTGCGGCGGGAGTCGCGCGCGGGCCTACGGCCTGACCGGCGACTACCTGGCCGAGGACGAGACCTGTCTGTACGACCCGGCCGTCGGCGGGCTGCCCGAGGTGTCGATCCCGCTGCCGCAGCCGCGCTTCGTGCGCGAGGTGCCAGGCGGTGTGACCGGCCGGCCGCCCCACACGATGGGCGCCGGCGGGCAGCGCCCCGCGCGGCCGCCGATGGCGTAGCCCCGGGCGCCCCTCACCCCGGGGTTGCCAGCTTCGTGCGCTTGGGGAGCGGACAGTCTCTCAGCGTGACACGCGGTCGTATCAGGTGCATACGTGCGACGCCCCATGTCACTCACGATGACAGGGGAGCTGGTGCGCATTCCTGTGCATCGGCCGGCGGTCACCGTCCGGTCCGGACCTTTCGAGCGGTGCGCCTGCCGCCTCCGCCCGATCATAATCGGTGGATGGCGGCCGCGATTCTGACCGCCCTAGATGAGCGATGACACCGGCTGGCAAGGTCTGCTGACCGGTCGAGAGAGGCGAACGTGGCATGAGCGATGGAGCGATCGCGGTTGCGGTAGTGCGCGATCCGTCAGATGCGGTGGCCTCGGCGGGGCCGGGCGGATGGGCCGTCTCGGAGCTACAGTCGGCGCTTGAGATGCGCGGGGCGACCGTCCGAGCCGTGGGCAGCGTCAGGGAGACCGCCGACGCAGATGCCGTCGTGGTGGTGGCTGGCACGGGGTCGGCGGCAGCGCAGACGGTGGCCCGGGCGGGCGGCGTCACCTTGCCGACCGAAGCCGAATCGCTGGCGCTGGTCTCAGGCACGCTGGAGGGGCGAACAGTCCTGCTGGCGGCCGGGGCGGACCCGCGCGGCGTGGTCTACGCCGTGCTGGAGCTTGCCGACCGACTTCGGAACGGTGCAGACGTGGGGGCCGCCCTGTCTGCACCGTCAGCCATCGTGGAGCGGCCAGCCAACCCGATCCGTGGCGTCACGAAGCTGCAGGTCAGCGACGTGGAGGACCTTCCCTGGTTCCACGACCGCGAGGGCTGGGAACGCTACCTGACGATGCTCGCGACGCAGCGGTTCAACCGGATCCACCTCGCGTTCGGCATCGGGCACGATTTCCTGCGGAACGTCCTGGACGCCTACCTGCTGTTCCCGTACCCGTTCCTGATCGACGTGCCTGGCGAAAATGTTCGAGCCATCAGGACATCGGACGGCACACCCCTCCCCGACGAGGAGCGCGCGAAGAATCTCGACACCCTCCGCTTCATCAGCGACGAGGCGGCGCGACGCGGTCTGCACTTCCAGCTTGGCATCTGGACCCAGCAGTACCAGTGGACCGAGAGCCCGAACGCCAGCTACATCACCGAGGGGCTGTCTGAGGCCAACCACGCCACCTACTGCCGCGATGCGCTGCGCCGTATCCTCGAAGCGTGCCCCGGCATCGCAGGGGTGACCCTGCGCGTCCACGGCGAGAGCGGCGTCCCCGAGGGCAACTACGACTTCTGGCGGATCGTCTTCAAGGGGATCGTGGCGTGCGGGCGGCCGGTCGAGCTTGACCTGCACCCGAAAGGCGTTGACCGCGAGATGATCGATGTGGGCCTGGAGACGGGCCTGCAGATCAACGTCTCGCCGAAGTACACCGCCGAGCACCTGGGTTTGCCCGGTCACCAGGCGGCGATCCGCCCGACCGAGAGTGCCCCCCGTCGGCTTGACGGCGATCACTTCGTGCAGGGGCTGATGAACCGCAGCCACTTCGACCTGAGCTACACTCGCTACGGCTACGCCGACTTCCTGGAGGAAGGGCGGACGTTCGGGGTCTACTACCGCATCTGGCCGGGCACGCAGCGCATCCTGCTCTGGGGCAGCCCGGCCTTCGCGGCGGGCTACGGCCGGCACGGGACCATCGGCGGCTCGCTGGGCGTCGAGCTGATGGAGCCGCTCTCCTTCAAGGGCCGACGCGGCTCCGGGCTGCCGGGCGGGCGCAACGCCTACGCCGACGAGCGCTTGAAGCCCGAGCGCGACTGGGAGAAGTTCACCTACACGTTCCGGCTGTTCGGGCGGCTGCTCTACAACCCGGACGCCGACGCCGAGACGTGGCAGCGGCAGTTGCGGGCCGAGTTCGGGGCGGCAGCGGGGGCGGTCGAGACGGCGCTGGCCCAGGCGAGCCGTATCCTGCCGCTGATCACCACGGCGCACCACCCCTCGGCCGCCAACAACCGCTTCTGGCCCGAGGTCTACACCAACATGCCGATCCTCGAACGGGACCGGCCGCATCCGTACCGCGACACGGTGTTCCCACGTCGGTTCGGGACCGTCAGCCCGCATGACCCGGTCACCTTCTCCAGCATCGAGGACTTCGCGGATGGGGTGGTGGCAGGCCGGTCAGACGGGCGGTACTCGCCGCTGCGCGTGGCCGACTGGCTCCAGGCGTCCGCCGAGGCGGCCCTGGCGGCGCTCGCTCAGGCCGAGCAGGCTGTCGGCGATGCGAGCACCGTCCCGTTCCGTCAGGTGGCCGTGGACGTGCGGATCGTGGCCGGCCTGGGGCAGTTCTTCGCCGACAAGCTGCGGGCGGGCGTCGGGTACGCCCTCTTCAAGCGGACCGGCGCCCGTGACTCCCTGGAGGAGGCCGTCCAGGCGTACCGCGCGGCTCGCGATGCCTGGGCCGGCGTGGTTGAGCACGGCAAGGCGTATCGCGACGATATCACCGTCGGCGGCGAGGCCTGGCTGCGCGGCCAGTGGGCTGACCGGATCCAGGCGATAGAGGACGACCTGGGCGACATGGAGGCCGAGCTTGCCGCGACCCCGGCGAGCGACGGCAGCGCTGTACACCGGCCGCTGGCGACGCTCGATCCGCTGCCGCCCGCCGTGACCTATGCCCATACGCCGCCGTCCTCATTCCGGCGCGGCGCGGCCGTCGCGGTGGCGTTGACGGCCCGGACGGCGGACGGCTCGCCGCTGACGGGGCGGCTGCACTACCGCCACCTGAATCAGGCCGAAAGCTGGGAGGCGGTCGGCCTGGAGGCAGACGGTTCGACGCTCCGCGCCACGATCCCGGGTGCGTACACAGACGCCCCGTACTCGCTGCTCTATCTGTTCGAGCTGCACGCGGCGGACGGCCGAGCCTGGCGCTACCCGGGCCTCGACGACTCCCTGGCCACGGCGCCGTACGCGATCGTCCGGCAAGGTTGAGTCACCCACAGCTCCAGATTCGCCCCTCACCCCCGCCCCGCTGCGCGGCGCACACATCGACTTCGTCGACATCATCTCCCGTACGCGGGCGGGGGGTGAGTCCGGTGCGGTGAGGGGCCGCGATCACCTACCGCCGGGATGACCGCGAGATCACCGTGTCGGGCCGGGTCATGATCTCCAGCAGGGCTGGCCGGCCCTCCATCGCGATCTGCGCGCCGCGCTGCAGCGCCGGCCCGACCTCCGACACCTTCTCCACGCGCTCGCCGTAGCCACCGAGCGTCTCGGCCATCCTGGCATACTGGCCGGTCAGGTTGGCGAAGCCGAACTGCTGTACCGCCGTCGGGTAGCCGTTCGGGTAGCCGGCCATGCCCTGATTGTTGATCAGGATGGTCAGCAGGCCGATGCGCTCGCGGGCCGCCGTCTCGATCTCCATGCCGACCATCCCGAACGCGGCGTCACCCATGAAGTTGATGGCGAGCTTGTCCGGGGCGGCCAGCTTCGCGCCCATCGCCAGGCCCAGGCCCCAGCCGAGGTGCGTGGACTTGCCCCAGCCGAGATAGCCACGCGGCGTGACGGCCTCGTAGAACGGCAGGATCTGATCGCGCGGGTTGCCGGCGTCGTGGGTGACGATGGCGTTCTTGCGGTCGAGCACCCGATTCATCTCATGGATGACCCGGTACGGGCTGATCGGCTCGGAGTCCGAGGTCAGGCGCGGCAGCCACTTCTCCAGCGAGGCCGCCTTGACCTTGGCGATCTCGGCCTGGACAGCGCTGCCGTCGCGGCCCTTGCCACGGAGCTTCGCCGAGGCCGCCTCGATCAACTGCCGGAGCACCAGTCTGGCGTCGCCGATGAGCCCGAGATCGGTCGGCAGATCCTTGTTCAGGTCGCGCTCGTCGGTGGTGACCTGGACGATCTGCTTCCCCTGGGGCATCGGGTAGGAGTAGGTGTTCGCCGAGAAGCTGGCCCCGACGCCGAAGATCAGGTCGGCTCCGTTGAGGAAGGTGTCGCTCAACTCGGTGCAGGCCGCGCCAGCCGTCCCCAGCGAGAGCGGGTGATCCTCTGGAAAGACGCTCTTGGCGTTCATGGTCGCGGCAACGGGGATCTGGAGCAGCTCGGCCAGCTCGCGGAGATCGTCCCAGGCCTCGGCGTAGAGGACGCCCTGCCCGGCGAACAGGACCGGCCGCTCGGCCGCGAGCAGCAGCTCGACGGCCTGGGCCACGCCGGCCGGGTCCGCCTGTGAGACGAACCGCTTCGGCGGGACGTACGCCTCGACAGCCGCATCGTCCACGTCCTCGCGGGTGACATCCATCGGCGTGTCCAGCATGACCGGCCCGAGCCGCCCGTTCCGCAACTGGCTGAACGCCCGTCGCATCATCGAGGGCAGCCGCTCGACGAGGTTGATGCTCTCGACCCACTTGGTGGTGTTGCGGTAGTGGTCTTTGGCCTCGAACGAGTACGGCACGCCGTGCTGCGTGCGCGGGTTGCCGCCCGGCAGGACCAGGATCGGGGTGTTGTCGGAGAAGACCTGCGCCACGCCGCCGAACATGTTCTCGGAGCCGGACGCCCGCTGGAAGCAGCAGACGCCGATCTTTCGGCCGTTGTGCATGCGGGTGTAGCCGTCCGCCATGCTCAGAACGGTGCGCTCGGTGCGGGCGAGGATCGGGCGGATGCCCTCGACGGCGCAGGCCTCGATGAGCGTGTTGCTGGGGTAGCAGAACAGGTACTCGACGCCCTCACGCTTGAGGATGCGGGCGATGGCGGTGTTCGCCTTCATGGTCTGACGTCTCCCGGTCCGGTGTGTCGTGCGGGGGGATGCAGACGAGCCGGCCGCGGGATGCCGAGCGCGGCCGGACGTCACGAACGGTCTGGAGCCGAGGTGAAGCTCGCCCAGGTTCCGAAACCGGTGAGATCCCGTGGGCGGTGCATTATCCACGGCGGCTGCCGGGGTTGCCAGACGGTCTCTGGGATCCGGAAGTCCAATGATTGACAGGCCGCGTATTCCCTGGTAGAGTCCCCGCACGCCGCCGGCTTCTCCGTTCGTTGCTGGTGGCGCGGTGTGTTCTGAACGCTCATACGCCGCCCCGTTGACGGTGTCGTCAATCTCTCCATGTAGGACAGACTCCCGGGAGCAATGATGGCTCTCAGGCTGCGCTCAGCCACGCAGGAACGAGCCTCTTCAGCGTCGCCGGCGACTCGCGGGGCGGGCAACATGGCCCGCCGTGAGGAGCTGTACGGCTGGCTTTTCGCCTCGCCGTGGATCATCGGCTTCCTGGTGTTCACGGCCGGCCCGATGCTCGCCTCGTTTTACCTCGGGTTCACCGAGTACAGCATCGCCAACCCGCCGAAGTGGGTCGGGACGGCCAATTATGAGAAGGCGCTGCTCGGGAAGGACGCCCAGTTCTGGCCGTCGCTCGGGCGGACGTTCCTCTACGCCGGGATGATCGTGCCGATCGGGCTGGCCGGCTCGATGCTGATCGCCGTGCTGCTCAACCAGAAGCTGCGGGCGGTGGCCCTCTTCCGGACGATGTTCTTCCTGCCGTCGCTGGTGCCAGTGGTGGCCTCGGCGGTCCTCTGGCAGTGGCTCTACCAGCCGGATTTTGGGGCCATCAACGGCCTGTTGGCGATGGTCGGCATCAAGGGGCCGCTCTGGCTCTCGGACTCGCGGTCGGCGCTGCCCTCGCTGATGGTGATGGCCCTCTGGGGCACCATCGGCGGCAGCACGATGATCATCTTCCTGGCCGGCCTCCAGGGCGTTCCGGCCGAGTTGCACGAGGCCGCCGAGATCGACGGGGCCGGCGCGGTCCAGCGCTTCTTCACGATCACGCTGCCGCTGCTGACGCCGACGATCTTCTTCAACCTCGTCATCGGGGTGATCGCCGCGCTCAAAGTCTTCGAGGCGGCGCTGGTGGCCACCAAGGGCGGCCCGAACTTCGCCACCTGGTTCTTCATCGTCCACCTGTACCAGACGGCGTTTCAGAACATCGAGATGGGGTATGCCTCGGCGCTGGCCGGCGTCTTCTTCATCATCGTGGTCACCCTCACCATCATCAACGTCCAGCTCTCGAAGCGCTGGGTCTACTACGAGGGGGAGGAGAAGGCATGACCGTCCAGACGATGGGCCGGGCGGCCTCGGCCACCCCGACCGCGCCGCGCTGGCCGGCGTCCTACCTGGCGGGGCGGGTGCTGCTGCACGCCTTTGCGGTGCTGCTGGCCGTGATCTTCACCGCGCCGTTCTTCTTCGCGATCTCGACCTCGCTCAAGACACCCGTTGAGCTGCACACGTTCCCGCCGTCGATCTTCCCGGCCGATCCGCAGCCGTTCAACTATGCGCGGGTCTTCCAGGTCGCGCCGTACGGCGTGTTCTACCTGAACACCGTCATCATCGCGGTCACGGCGACGATTGGGAATGTGATCTGCGCGTCCATCGCGGCGTACGGCTTCGCGCGGTTCCGCTGGCGGGGACGCGAGATCTGCTTCATGGTGCTGCTGAGCACCCTGGTGATCCCCGAAGAGGTCGTCATCATCCCCAAGTTCCTGATGTTCCACATCGTTCCCGAGTTCCTGTTCGGCACGTCGTGGATCAACACCTGGTGGCCGCTGATCCTCCCGTCGTGGATCGGCGGCGGGGCGTTCAACGTCTTCCTGCTGCGCCAGTTCCTGATGCAGCTCCCGCGTGACCTGGACGAGGCCGCCAAGATCGACGGGGCCGGGCCGTTCCGGATCCTCTGGAGCATCCTGCTGCCGCTGACGCAGCCGGCCATCGCCACGGTGGCGATCTTCTCCTTCCTGAACCACTGGCGGGACTTCATCCACCCCCTGATCTACCTGAACTCGCGCGAGAAGTTCCCGCTCTCGCTGGGCCTGCGGTGGTTCCAGCAGCTGCCGCTGGAGGCCAGCGAGCCGCGCGAGCACCTGCTGATGGCGGCGGCGTTGCTGATGGCGCTGCCCTGCATTCTCCTGTTCTTCACGATGCAGCGGTACTTCGTGCGCGGCATCGTGATGTCCGGCATCAAGGGCTGACGAGTCATCGGTTCTCAGTTCTCAGCGATCGGTGGACAAGCGCCACAGGCCCGCGCTGACAACTGATCGCTCGCACGCAAGGAGGCAACCATGCAGCGTCGCACGCTCTCCCGACGACATCTCCTGGCGCTGACCGGCAGCTCGGCTGTAGCGGTGGTGCTGGCGGCCTGCGGCAGCCAGCCAGCCGCCGCGCCCGCGAAGCCGGCCGAGACCAAGCCAGCCGAATCGAAGCCCGCCGAGGCCGCCAAGCCGGCCGAGAGCAAGCCGGCCGCGCCGGCTGCTGCCGCCGCGGCGACCTCCGCACCGGCCGCCGCCCAGCCCGCCGCTGCGCCGAAGCAGGCGCAGGGCGAGGTGAAGGTCCACTTCCGCAACAACGACGATGCCAAGTGGCAGGACGACAAGTTCATCCCGTCGTTCAACGCCAAGAACCCCGGTCTGAAGGTGGTGCAGGAGATCCTGCCGGACCAGCCGGAGTATTTCCCCAAAGTGGCGGCCCTCCACGCGACGGGCACCATCGGCGATGTGATCTGGGCGTCGATGGCCGGCTTCCGCAGTTTGGCAGTCCGCAAGATCTCGCGGTCCGTCGACGACCTCGCGACTGCCGACAAGTACGACATGAGCGACTACGAGAAGATCGGTATCTCGGAGATGACCTGGGACGGCAAGCTCTACGGCCTGCCGTGGGGTGCGCACGCCGGCTCGTCGGTGCTGCTGTACAACGCCGACATGCTGGACAAGGCAGGCGTCAAGGCGGCGGACCTGGACAGCTACGAGAAGCTGATGGAAGCCGCCAGGAAGCTGCAGGTGGTCAAGGACGGGAAGACCGAGGTCTTCGGCTTCACCCCGGGGCCGGCCGCGACCGACATCTTCCAGTGGATGCGGGCGTACGGCGGCAACCCCTGGGACGAGAAGGGCCAGAAGATCACCATCAAGTCGCCCGAGAGCCTGGCCGGCTTCAAGGCCTGGGCCGAATACTACGTCCAGGATCTCTCGCCGGTCTCGACCGCTGCGACGATGTATCAGCAGTTCTTCGCGGGCGGGCGCATCGCGATGATGCAGTCCGGCTACCAGATCGACTGGAACCCCGGGAAGGGCATCGGCGACAAGTTCAAGTGGGACGCCGTCTCCATGCCGAAGGGCCCGGGCGCCAACGGCAAGATCCCCACGAATTTCACCATCAACGGCATCACAATGGCCGCCAAGGCGAAGAACCCGGAGGGCGCCTGGCTGTACATGAAGTACCTGATGGACCAGGAGACCCAGATCGACCTCGTGAAGTCGGGGGCTGGGCGGCCAGCGCCGCGCAAGTTGATCCTCGATCACCCGGAGCTGATGGGCAAGTTCAAGGGCCACACGATTCAGCGCCCGCACTTCGGGATCGCGCAGGGGTGGCTGGAGCCGGCCAACCTCCGGATCGAGGAGGCCCGCAGCCTGATGGATCAGCTGGTGGGGCCGATCGCCAGCAAGGAAGCAACGCTCGAAGCGAAGATCGACGACATCGAGAAGCAGCTGCAGGCGGTGCTCGACAAGCCGCGCGCGGAGTAACGCGGGAGGCCCTCACCCCGGGGGTGAGGGCCTCCTGACTCCTGGCTCTCCGGTCTCAGCTGTTCGGCAGCACCCGCTCGGGGTCCAGGAACAACACCAGCCGGTCGCCCAGCCGCGCGACGCCACGGATCTGGCCGTCGTTCGCGCCGGCGATGATCGCTGGCGGCGGCTCGATGTCCGTCGTGGAGATCATCACGACCTCGGAGACCGCGTCCACCATCAGGCCGACGGTGTGCCGCCCCAGCTCGGAGACGACGACCCGGCTGCGGCGCGTCTCCCCACCGCCCTCGATGCCGAGGTGCTTGCGGAGATCCATGACCGGGATCACCTGGCCGCGCAGGTTGATGACGCCTTCGAGGAAGCCCGGGCCGTTCGGCACGCGGGTGATCGGCGGGACGCGGATGATCTCGCGGACCTGCTTGACGGGGATGCCGTAGGACTCGTTGCCGACGTCCAGCACCACCATCTGCTCTTCCTCGGGGCGCGCCCGCTCGGCCGCTTCCTTCGGCTCGGCCGGCTTCTCGGCGACGGGGGCGGTGGACGGCTGCGCGGCAGCCGCCGCGCGGGCCGGGGCCTCGTTGGCCGGGGCGACGGGCGGCTCTATCGGCGCGGTCAGCGTGGCAGACCCGCCGCCAGCGCCGTTGGTGTGGCCGTTGGCGCCATTCGTGCCGGCCACCACCAGCTCGCGCGACTCTTCGAGGATGATGCTTGCCTCGATGACGGCGTTCCCGACGACTTCAATCGGCCCCTCGAACGCTGGCATCAGGCCGGCCTCGCGGGCGGTGGTGCGCTCGCTCAGCTCGGCTTCCAGCGCCGCCAGCATGTCGTCGGCATCGCTCAGGTCCAGGTGCTCGTCGGCGTCGGCCTGCTCCACCGAGGCGATGGCCGCCACCAACTCGACCGGCAGCTCTGCACCAGCGGTCACCAGCGAGAGCACCGAGATCTCAGGTACCTCGCGGAGGGACGCCATGATCTGCTCGACGCTGCGCGGCGAGTCGAACTCGACGTGTATCTGGTGGCCGACTTCCTGCCGCTCGATCTCGGCCTTGGACGGCACGCAGGACTGGATGGAGCCAGCCTCGTCGGCCACCAGCCAGACCTGGAAGGCTCGCACGGCCCGCCAGTCCGTCTCCTCGATGTTGACGTCGAGCACGTAGCGGATGGGGCCACTCGGTGCAGCCGCCGCCGGCGCGGGAGCAGCCTCGGCCTCGGCCGCCGGGGCAGTCTCACCCTCGGCCTGTAGTTCCATCACTCTGACCTCTGGCACCTCGTCGAGCGCCAGGAGAAGCTCGTCGCGGCTGCGGGGCGAGAGGAAGGTGATGTCGATCCGCTGCCCGACTTCCTGCCGCTCGATCTCGGCCTTGGACGGCACGCAGGACTGGATGGAGCCAGCCTCGTCGGCCACCAGGTAGACCTGGAAGGCCCGCACGGCCCGCCACTCAGACTCGCTGATGTCCACGGTCAGTCGGTAGACGGTCGGCACGGCAGGGGCGGCGCCTGGGATGGCGTCTGGGACGGCGACAGGGGCTTCGTCGGGCGCCTCCTCGGCGCTGTAGGCAGGCTCATCGATGGACACGGCCATCTCCTCTTCCACATGTGGGATGACCGGCGCCGAGACAGCGGGGACCGCATCGGACGGAGCGTCGACAGGGTGCTCTGTGAGCGGGGCTGCTGGAGGAGCCGGAGGGGTCTCTGCGAGGGCAACGGGAACGGCGTCTGGTTCTGCGATGATCTCGGGTTCAAGATCGGATGCGGAGGGAAGCACCGGCAGGCAGGCCCGGAAGACGCTCGCGAGCAGGGCGAGCGCCACGTGGCGGTGCCAGCCATCCCAACCCCGAACGCGGTACACGTCGAGGCTGACGCCCGCGCAGCGCTCCGCGAGCATGCGGACGGACTGCCAGCGCGCGGCCATGACGCGTTCGAACATCTCGGCGGCTTCATCCTCTGGAGCGTTCGAGAGGAACGCGACGGGGGCGCCGCTGAGCGCGT
The DNA here is from genome assembly GCA_020850535.1 of Chloroflexota bacterium. NCBI lineage: Bacteria > Bacillati > Chloroflexota > Chloroflexota bacterium. Next base: position 14,473 of record JADZEM010000194.1, on the reverse strand, counting down.
CGGTGCAGCCGAGCAGCCAGTGCGCGCGCTGGGCCTCGACGGCACGGGCCGCATCGGCGTGAGCCACGTCGGCACGGGCCACGTCGGCACGGGCCACGTCGGCAGGCAGCCAGACGCGGCAGAGCTGGAGCGGGCTGCGGGGCTGGCCCGCGAGCAGCGTCGTGTACGGGCGCGGCTCGGCGGCGTTGGGGGCGTCCAGGAACGTGGCGGCAGCCGGGACCGGGAGCAGATACCGCCAGCCATCGGCGTCGAGGCGGGGGCGGAGATCCTCCTCGAAGCCCTCGCCATGCCAGGAGGTGACCCACTGGCCCGGCAGGTGGCCGAGCTGGCGCGCCTCGCGCAGCAGCTCGATGGCGAGCGTGCTGCGAGACTTGTACTCCAGGCTGGCCGGCACGCCGGCCTTCTCGCGGCGGTCGGCGTCGTCAATCCAGCTGTGCGGCATGTAGATCGCCGCGTCCACCAGGGCGCTGGAGGTCAGCGAGCCGTAGGCCAGGAAGACGCCGATCTGCGAGTTCGAGGTGCGTCCGAGGTGGTGGACGAACTGCTTCTCGACGCCCACGGCGTTGTCGCCACGCTTCACGAAGTTGTCGATGTTCAGCGTGTAGAGGCCGTCCGGCGTGCCAAACGTCTCGCCGACGTACAACTGCAGCGCGTCGACGACGGGGCGCGTCGGCCAGGGCGACTTGTTGAGCAGCCAGCCGAGCGCGCGGGCGCTCGCGCCATCGACGGTGTCGGCCAGGCTGGTCACATTCCGGCGCTCAGCCTTGCCGTTCAGCAGGCCGCCGAGATACTGCTCGGCGCGCTGCCGCCCGATCTTGCGGCCGAAAAGTGGTGCGAAACGCTGCCGGAACGTTGATACGAACGCGGAGGGCACATGCTCGTCGTGGGCCACCTGTTTCCACCCCTTCATGCTGACCCAGTCTGTGCCAGCTCATCGGCGTCGCGCCCGGCTATGGGGCGCCCATCGACCGTGAAAACGAGGCGGCAGCAGGCAGAGGGACGGATTAGCGGGGCGGGATCAGACGAAATGTAGGAAATCGCGTCCGGGGCCGCATCGGACCGAGCCGGGGTACTCGGCGGCCTAGTAGGCGTTCTTGTCCCGGAAGATCGCCCCGATCGTCTTCAGGCAGATCTTCACGTCGAACGCCAGCGACCAGTTCTCCACGTAGAACAGGTCGTACTTGGTGCGCTCGGTGATCGAGGTGTTGCCGCGCAGGCCGTTGACCTGCGCCCACCCCGTCATCCCGGCCTTCTCGTTGTGGCGCTCGGCGTAGCGCGGGACCTCGCGGCTGAACTGCTCCACGAAGTGCGGGCGCTCGGGGCGCGGCCCGACAAGGCTCATCTCGCCCACCAGCACGTTGACCAGCTGCGGCAGCTCGTCGAGGCTCCAGCGGCGGATGAACGTCCCGATGACGGTCCGGCGGCGGTCATCCTGGGTGGCCCAGACCGGCCCGGTCGAGGCCTCGGCGTCGGCGCGCATCGAGCGGAACTTGATCAGGTGGAACGGCTTGCCGTCCAGCCCGACGCGCTCCTGCGTGTAGAAGACCGGCCCCGCACCGCCCCACAGCTTGACGGCCACGGCGAGCGCCATCAGAAACGGCGAGATCAGCACCAGGGCGATGGCGCTGACGACGATGTCCATGGCCCGCTTGATGGTCAGGTTCCAGCCGCGCAGGGCGACGTCGCGCACCTGGACCATCGGCAAGCCGGTCAGGTCGCTGGTGGTGACCTCGCTGGACATGATCTGCACGATGTCCGGGAACAGCTTGACGTTGACGTGAGCGCGAGCGCAGTTCGAGACCAGCTCCAGGACGTCGCGCTGCTCCAGCCGGGGCGCGGCGATGATCAGCTCGCTGACGTGGTGCTGCTCGATCAGCCGGGGCACGTCCGAGAGCGTCCCGAGGATCGGCGTGCTGTTCTCGAAGAGGTCAAGGTGGACGTCGTCCACGAACCCGACGATCCGGTAGCCCAGCTCCGGCGCGTGGCGGATCTTCTCGCGGATGATCTCGCCGGACTCGCCGGCCCCGACGATCAGCACGTTCGCGGTGTCCACGCCGTGCGCCCGCCCGAGGCGTAAGCCGGTGTCAAGGATGACACGCGCCAGCCAGATCAGGAGGATCGAGGAGACCCACCAGCCGGCCAGCACCACGCGCGGCAGGCCAAGCTCGCGGAAGGCCAGCGTCAGCACGGCCAGCCCCACGATGAACGCCGCGCTGACCCCCAGGAACAGCGAGTAGAGCAGGTCGATGCGCGAAAGGCCGCGCCTGGGGATATAGTGGCGGAAGAACGCCAGCACGCCGAACAGGCAGACGGCCATCACGATGACGGTGTCGGTGTAGGCCTCGGGCGGAGGGATCTCGACGCCCGGCCGCATCACCAGACGGTAGCGGATGAGGTACGCCAGCCGATAGGCAGCATGGAGCATCGCCAGGTCCGCGGTAATGAGTGCGATGACCTGGAGCGCGCGCAGGAGCCGCCACCGCCGAGGCGGGTCACCAGTGGGCGCTGGAGCGACCGTGACCTCGGGTGGACGTGTGAGCGTATCCGTCACGGCACGGGTCGGCCGCGCCTGAGAGGGCGTGGTCGTGCCGCGGCGCGCGTGGCGCCCGGAGGCGCAGGTTCGAGCCGCGTCGAGCGATCCATGTCTTCGGAGGATACTGCCGTCACGACGTTTCCAGCAAGCGCCCAAGGGGGCGTTTTCGGGTGGACTCTCGGTGGACTCGCGACGGACTCTCAAAGGGCAATGGCGTGCCTGACCGGCTCGGCCTACCGGCGTGGGTGACCGTCAGGGATCGCGTCGCGGTGCCGCAGCCGCCACCAGAGGCCGGCCGGGTAGCCCGCCATCTTGGCCGCGTCGCCAACCAGCCGGAGCAGCGGCACCCAGGCCAGCGCCACAAGCCTCCCGCGCGTGTCCAGGCCGGCAAACTGTGGACGCAGCCGGCGGTACGGCTTGCGAACGTACCCGACCGCCGCCAGCAGCATCGGCAGGAGCAGCCACGGACGCCGCCGCGCCAGCGCCAGCCCCAGGGGCAGACCCAGGTAGGTGGCGTACCGAATCAGGTGCCGCCTGCGCCAGAGATCGGCCTTGCCGTCGCCGCGCGCGTAGCGGTAGTACTGGAGCCAGAACGCGCGGGGCGTGGAGCGGGGGCGGAAGTGCACCAGGGCGTCTGGCGCCCAGGCCCGCCGACAGCCCTCGTCCTCCAGCGCGAAGTCGAAGAGCAGATCCTCGCAGTAGTCGAGCCACTCCGGGTAGCCGCCGGCCAGCTCCCAGGCCGCCCGCGTGAACGCCACCGAGCGGCTGGATGGGTAGAACCGCTCCGGGCGGATCTCGTCGACGGCGGGGAGGGTCGTCGCGCCGAGGGCCATCTCGAAGGGCGTGCGCGGGTCGGACTGGAAGAAGCCCGCCACCACGTCCGGCGGGTCAGCCTCCTGGAACGGGTCGGCGAGGGCTGACAGCCAGCCCGGCTCCAGCCGCACGCCGGCGTCGGTGACGGCCACGATCTCGGACTGGGCGCGGCTGATGGCGGCGTTGCGCCCGGACGAGATGTTCGCGCCAGGGATGATCGCCAGGGTGATGGGGAGGCCGCGCGCCTGCCACGCCTCCACGACGGCTGGCGTGCCGTCCTGTGAGCCGCCGTCCACCACCACGATCTCGTCTGGCTGGCGGGTCTGCCCCGCCAGGCTGGAGAAGAGGGCGTCCAGGTTGTCCGCCTCGTTGAGGACGGTCAGGCAGAGGGCAACCGTTCTCCTGGCAGGCGACGGCATATCAGCGGCAACGACCTGGGACGTGGGTGCGGTCATGGCGCTCTCAGTGTGAACGAATCTGGCGCGCTGACGGTAGCCCGCGCCAACACCCACGGTGACGGCGCGCTGGCGACTGCGCGCAGATCGTACAGCCGCAATTCCACTCGCCCGAAGCTCTGCGTCCCGAGCCGCCGGCCGCGTCCCTCAAGCCAGCCGAGAATCAGGTCATCAGGGTCGGCTTCGTTGGCGGCCCAGCGCACCAGCCAGACGCGGTCATGGGTCTCCGCCAGGGTGTCCAGGCGCGCGCGGGTGTCGGCCACGTCGATGGGGCGCTGGCGTGGCAGCGGGAACAGGTCGGACGGTCCACGGTAGTAGTAGTTGAAGATCTCGATCTGGCCGGGCGCGGTCAGCACGATGGCGTCGTCGGGCTGCTCGCGGAGCATGACCGTCTGCGCGAGGCCGCGATAGTTGTCGCGGGCGTAGACCGGATCCCAGTAGTACGAGGCCAGCGAGCGGACGGTCGGGATCAGCAGCAGCCCGGCCAGCACGACCGCCACGGCGATCACCGCCAGTTGCCGGGCCATGGGCGGGAAACCCGTGCGAGCGGCCAGCAGCCGGCCCGCGCCGCTCCAGAGCGCCGCCAGCCCGGCCCCCAGCAGGACGGCCCAGGCGGGCAGCACCAGCAGCAGGAAGCGCGGCTCGTAGAGGGGGCGGGTGCGCGAGAGGATGACGATGCCGACGATGGGCAGGAGCAGCCAGAGGAGGAGCAGGACGAGATGGTGTCGGGTGTCGGGTGTCGGGCTTCGGGGGGGCAGTAGGCCGCTCAGCCACCCGGCTCCGAGCGCTGCCAGTCCCAAGAACGGCGCCAGCCCGGCCCGGAACGCGAAGCGCGTGGTCGCGATGCCCAGCGAGAGGACGTTGACGGCGTCCAGCGCCAGCGCCCAGGCCGGCTGGGGGGAGCCCAGGCCCGGGTAGTAGCCGGTCTGACGCAGCGCTACCGGCAGCCACGGCAGGAACAGCAGCGTGGCGATGCTGCCGGCCAGCCCGAACCAGACCAGGATCTGCCAGCGGCGCGTCAGCGCGACCAGCAGCAGGGCGTAGAGGCCCTGCGCCACCACCACCAGCGAGCCGTAGTAGTGGGTGTAGAGCAGCGCGCCGGCCAGGAGTCCGTAGAGCGCGGCCAACTGCGCCAGCCGCCGTCGTCTGGGCGTGGCAGCGTCGGCCAGGGCGCGCAGCAGCACGAGCGCAGCCCAGCTGCTCGCCGCCGCCAGCAGCCCGGCCTGCGCGTACATGCGTACTTCCTGGCTGTACTGCACGGCCAGCGGCGAGACGGCGAGCACCGCCGCTGCCGCCAGCCCGGCGACGCGCCCGGCCACCAGCAGCCCAAGTCTCCAGGTCACCCAGATGGTTGCCATTCCCAGCAGGACGGACAGCGAGCGGAGCGCGATCTCGCCCTGCCCGAAGGTGGCGGCCCAGGTTGCCAGCAGCCAGTAGTAGAGCGGCGGGTGGATATCGACGGACGTGGCAACGGCGATCTCGGCAAAGCTCCTGGGCGTCATGTAGGCGCTGACACCCTCGTCGTACCAGAGGCTCTGGCCGTCGAGCAGGAAGAGGCGCAGGCCCAGCCCCAGCAGGAGGATCAGTGCGAGCGGCAGATGCTGAGTCATGGGGCGTGGGGCATGGATCGTGGGTCATAGGGCGTGGGGCATGGGGCGTGGGGCGTCTCCCCCACCACCCTCGACCTACGATCCACCATCCTCGACCTACGATCCACCATCCGCGCCCAGCGGGATGTCGAACAGCCGCGCGGCGTTCCCGCCGAAGATCTTCTGGATGGCATCCTCCGGGAAGTTCAGGAAGCGGCAGGCCCGCATCTGATCCTGCAAGTAGCGGATGCTGTACCCGCGCGGGAACCAGCTTGAGTCGCTCCCGTAGACGATCCGCTCCGGCCCGACTGTCTCGTAGAACTTGCGGAACAGGTCTTCCAGGGTCAGCGGGTACGGCATCCAGCGGATCCACTGATTCGAGCCTGAGGTGTCCACGTTGACGTTCTGGCAGGCCCAGCAGAGGAACAGCAGCTCCTTGACGTACTGAATCCCGAAGTGCGGCACCACGAACTCGACGGTCGGGAAGTCCCTGGCGATCTGCTCGAGCAGGCCCGGGTTGTCGCGGCCGTTCCACGAGATGCCGCCGCCCGCCCCCAGCATCCCGAAGTGGATCAGGACCGGGATACCCAGCCGCTCGCAGACCTCCCAGATGGGGTAGAGCTCGCGCTCGTTGACGGGGCGCTCCAGGGCCGGGGCCAGGATCTTCAGACCCTTGAGGCCGAGCTGCGTGACAGCGCGCTCCAGCTCCTCAGCGGCGCCCGGCTCGAACAGGTTGTGGTGAGCGAACCCGATGAAGCGGCCTGGGTGGCGGGCTACGACGGAGGCCAGCGAGTCGTTGCCGCCGCCGGTGGCGAACCCGACATGGCTGATGCCGTAGCGGTCCAGCTCGGCAAGCCAGCGGTCCGCCTGCACCTCCAGGCTGGGCGCTTCCCTCTCCGGCTCGGGGAAGTCCCAGGCCTGGCGCCAGGCGACACGGTACTTCTCAGCCTGCTGCTTCAGGTAGTCGGCCTTCGCGCCGGCCGCGCTGCCAGGCTCGTAGGTGCGGGCTGCCGCGCCTGACATCGACAGGTCGTTGGCAGCCGGGAAGTGACAGTGGAAGTCGATGATCGTGAGATCCTGAAACATCGGTCAGCTCCATCGCGGACGAACTGCGTGCCTATTGTTGTGCGATTCGGCGCGCGGCGGGCAGGCTGATTGTGCGCCCATACTGGCAAAAACCTTCTTGTAGACATGATTGTCTGCGGATGCTACACTCCGCCCGCCATTCGCAGGGCGTCCGTGTGGATGCTCTGCGGCGAGACACGGCGTTGACGAGCACCGGCGACGAAGCCCTATCGCCTGTTGACACGGATGGTGACCGCTCCCGAGGCAATGGCGCACCGGGCCTGTCCGATATCCTGGCCCCAGGCGACAGCGGTTTCTGGCCGGGCGGCCTGCAGCACTGGCGCTGTACGCCGGCGCTTCTGACGGCGACGGGTCCGCTGAGGGTATCCCACGCACGCGTACAGGGAGGCAATGATGCCAGACGATCGTGATCGACGTGCCCGCGTGAGGAGCCACCTGAGCCGCCGAGGCTTTCTGCAGACGGCAGTGGGGCCGACTGGCCTCTTGCTGCTGACAGCCTGTGGCGGCGCCACCGCGCCCCAGCAGCCGACCGCTGCTCCGGCCAAGCCAACGGAGGCCCCGAAGCCTGCCGCCCCCGCCGCCGCGCCGGCATCGTCGCCGGCCGCTGCCGCGCCAGCAGCGGGGGCGTCACCGGCCGCAGCCGCAGCCGCCCCGGCCTCCTCGCCAGCGGCAGCGGCGTCGCCAGCCGCCGGCGCGGCAGCCCAGGCTCCGGCCGTGCCGAAGGTCAACCTCTCGGGCGCGCAGGTCAGTTACCTTGGCTGGGCCTCGTTCATCCCGACGGCGGACGCCTTCATCAAGAAGCAGATCGAGGACTGGGCCAAGGATGTCGGCGCGAGGGTCAGCGTCGAGTTCGTCAACACGAACGATATTCAGCCGAAGCTCGCGGCCTCTATCCAGGGCGGCAGCGGCCCCGATATCGTCCACATCCGCGACAACTGGGCGCAGACCTTCATCCAGGGTATGAGCGACATCTCGGATCTGGTGGCGGACATCCAGAAGCTGTACGGCGACTTCTACCCGATCTTCAAGGCGAACGACGTCGGTCCGGACGGCAAGTGGTACGCCATGCCGCACGACAACAGCGGCGGCGCGATGCACTGGCGGCAGTCCTGGTTCAAGGATGCCGGCGCGTCGGCGTTCCCGGAAAAGCTGGACGCCTACTTTGAGGTCGGCAAGAAGCTGAAGGCGAAGAACCAGCCGTACGGGCAGGCGTTCGGGCACAGCTTCGGGGATCCGCCGGGCTGGTGCTACTCGATGATGTGGGGCTACGGCGGCCGCGAGGTCAACGAGCAGGGCAAGGTCGCCATCAACTCGCCCGAGACGATCAAGGCCGTCGCGGACATGGCCGTTGCGTTCAAGGACTGCTTCGACGACACGGGCCTCGCCTGGGATGACTCGGCCAACAACCGCTCGTTCCTGGCCGAGCAGATCTCCGCGACGCAGAACGGGTCGAGCATCTGGTTCGTGGCCCGCAACGACAAGAGCCCGTTCTTCGACGACATCGGCCTCTCGCTGATGCCGGCCGGCCCGAAGGAGCGCGCGCTGCTCGTCGGCACGGACCACTACTGCATCCCGAAGTACAGCAAGAGCATCGACGCGGCCAAGGAGCTGCTGCGGCACCTGATGAAGCCGGAGATCTACGAGGCCCGCTTCCAGGAGAACCAGAGCTACATCGCTGGCGTCAGCCCGAAGCACGATCAGATGCTCGGCTGGGACAAGCTCCCGCCGGTCGTCAAGATCTTCCGAGACCTCGGGCCGGTCGCGCGGGCCGTCGGGTTCCCTGGCCCGGCCAACCAGAAGGCCGGCCTGGCCTGGTCGAAGTACATCGTCGTGGACATGTTCGCCAAGGCGATCCAGGGCGAATCCCCCGAGGCGGCCGTCAAGTGGGCCGAGACCGAGCTGAAGCAGGTGTACGAGGTGTAGTCGGCAGGAGGTCGGCGGTACGTCGGGAAGCGGCCCGGCGGGGGCGTGGCATGCCCTGCAGGCGTGGCATGCCACGCCCCACGGTGGGGCGATGGCAAGCCCACCTGGGCGTCGGCCGGCCCGCGCCCCACGACGGCGGGCTGTCAGCCGGTGCCGCCTTCAGGATCGCTGCTCTCGCTCCCGCGCTCGCCGCGCAGGAACCGCTCCAGCTCCTCCACCAGATCGCGCCCGGATGGCAGGTCGCTCGCCGACTCGTCGGCCTCGCTTGTGGGCGTCGGTGGGTCTGCGTCAGGCGGGGAATCGTCGGCCGGATCGGCTTCCAGCAGCTGGTTCAGCCGCTCGGCTACCTCCGGGTTCGCCCGGATCGCTGACTCGACTTTCCGCAGGAAGTCGGTGGCGATGCCTTGCAGCCGTCCCAGCTCAAGATCGGCGTCGAGGGCGCGCTCGGCGGCTTCCAGCAGCGACAGGGAGACGGCCGGGTTCGGCGCACCCAGGTACCCGGGACTGGCTGCCCAGAGGCTGGCGGCGGGGATGCCGGCCTCGTCCAGCCCGTGCAGCAGCGCCGTCACGAACGCCGTCGGTCCGGCGTAGGCCGTGTCCTCGAAGCCGAGCGCGGCGAGCCGGGCGTCGAGGTCGGCGTTCGGCGTGCGTCGCACTATCGGGATGCGCCGGTGCGAGACCGGTCCGATGAACGCACCGAACGTCACTGCCCTCTCGACGCCCAGGCTCAGGGCGTACTCGGCGACGGCCCGCGCGATGGTGGGCCAGGATGCGTGCGGCTCCGGACCGCGCAGCACCAGCAGATCGCACTCGGCGTCTGGCCGCACGAGGGCGTGGAGCGTGATCTCGGGGTACTCCAGCTTCCAGCGTCCGCTCGCATCGCGGCGCGTGACTGGCCGCTGCACGGTGAAGTCGAAGCAGGCTTCAGGGTCGAGGACGGCGCACGGCGACGGCGGCGGGTCGCCCAGCAGGTAGGAGAGGGCGCCTGTCGCGGCGGCGCCAGCATCGCCCCAACCGCCGAACCCCGCCAGAAGGATCGGCCGGCGCAGGTCCGGCCGGTCGGCGATCCGTAGAACACTCATGGCGGAATTGTAGCGAGCGGCGCTGCCTGCTCCCCGGAATGCGCGGAGCAGGCCAGGGCGATTGCATGATGGGCGGGTCGTGCGGCGTGGTCGGGGCTTGAAAGCCCCGCCTACCATCCTGCAGTCGCTTCGCGACGCTCCAGTCCCACCGATCAACGCTGTTCCGGGCGTCCGTCGCGCAGCGACGGAATGAGTGTAGGCGGGGGCTTCAGCCCCCGACTGCGCGTCTTGCGACTTTTGGGAGCACCAACGAACCTGCAATTGCCCTGCGGAGCAGGCGGCGAAAGTCGGCGAGACGCCTGGGGTGAGCGCCATCGAACGAACGGCTACTGCTTGACGGCCCCCAGGGTCAGCCCACTCACGATGTGCCGCTGCATCACCAGCGCCATCGCCACGACCGGCAGCGTGATCATGGTGGCGGCGGCGGCCAGCGGTCCCCAGTTGAACTGCTCGAAGCTCATCAGGTTGAACACGGCGACGGGCAGCGTCCGCGTGTTCGGGCCGGCCAGGATGACCGAGAAGTTGAAGTTGTTCCACGAGAAGATGATGCTCAGGATGGCCGTCGCCACCAGGCCCGGCTTGACCAGCGGCACGGCGATGCGCCAGAGCACCCCGTAGATCGAGCTGCCGTCGATCAGCGCGGCATCCACCAGCTCCGTCGGCAAGTCCTCGAAGAAGCCGATCATCACCCAGACGATGATCGGCAGGCCCACGATCAGGTGACTGAGGATCAGGGCGGCGTGCGTGTCGATCAGCCCGAACCAGCGGAACGTGATGAACCAGGGCACCAGGAAGCTCAGGCCGGGGGTGATGCGTGCCAGCAGGATGCCGAGCGCCAGGCCGTTCTGCTTCCACCGCGCGATGCTGAACGCGGCGGGGACGCCCAGCAGCATCCCGATGGCGGTGCAGCCGAACGCCACGATGGTGCTGTTCATGACGTACTTGAAGAACGGGTTGGACGGGTTGTCGAAGACGTAGCGGTAGCCGTCCAGGGTCGGGTTGCGGGGGATGAACAGCGGCGGCGAGGCCGTCGCCTCGATGTTGGTGCGGAACGAGATCGAGACCATCCAGAAGAAGACGAACGCCATCGGCGCCATCAGGATCAGCATCAGGATGGTGTAGGCCGCCGTCTCGCCATGCTTGCGGATCAGAGCCATGACGCCCTCCGGATCCTCATCGCCAGGACCGAGACCCCCAGGATGATCGCGAAGAAGATGACCACCATCGAGGACGCCATCCCCATGTGGAAGTACGAGAACGCGGTGTTGAACAGGTAGATGTTGATGGTGTCCGATGCCCCGCCCGGGCCGCCCTGCGTCATCACGAAGATGATGTCGAACGTCTTGAGCGAGTCGATCAGGCGGAACAGGGCCGCCGTCACGATGGTCGGGCGCAGGAGCGGCAGGGTGATCGTCCAGAGCATCTGGGCCTTGCTCGCGCCGTCGATCATCGCCGCCTCGTACGGCTCGCCGGGAAGCGCCGCCAGCCCGGCCAGCACGATCAGCATGATCAGCGGCGTCCACTGCCAGGTGTCCACGATCACCAGCGCCGGGATGACCGTCCCCGAGGCGTAGGTCCAACTCCACGGCGGCAGCCCGATCACCGACAGGAAATAGTTCATCACGCCGAGGGTCGGGTGGTACATCAGCACGAAGATCAGGGCGATGGCGACGGGCGTGGCGACCATCGGCAGGATCGCCAGGGTTCGCAGCAACCCCCGCCCCCAGAACTGCCGATTGAACAGCAGCGCCAGCGTCACCCCGAGGAACGTCTGGACGGTCACCCCAAGCAGGGTGAAGTAGAACGTCACGAAGATCGAGTTCTTGAAGCGTGTATCGGTCGTGAAGAGGGTGATGTAGTTGTCCAGCCCGACGAACTTCGGCGCGGCGGTGCTCGCCAGCGAGAAGTCCTGAACGCTCAGGTAGAGGGTGTACGCCAGCGGGAACGCCAGCATCAGGGCGACGGTCGCCACGGCCGGGAACGGCAGGACGAACGACGCGCGCCGCTCGAACCATGCGGACAGCCCGTGCGTCGAAGCGGCGGGCGCGGCTGGCGCAGGGCGAGGGCTTGCGACAGAGTGATCGGCCATGGTGACCTCGGTGGGGGCCAGAGACACACGGAGGGCCGTCACGGTGTGCGTGACGGCCCTCCAGCGTGATCGCGAGCTACTTTTCCTTGTCCAGGATCGCCTGGAAGGCGTCGTTCGCCTTCTTGATGATCTCCTTGGCGCTGCCGCCCTCGATGGCGCCCTGGAAGAGCGCCCCCACCGTGTCGCGGTACTCGCTGACGGCGGCGATGGCCGGCAGGCCCGGCGAGCCGATCTTGTTGCCCTGGATGAACGCGTCCACCCAATCCTGCGGCATCTTCTGGGCAGCCTTCACGGCCGGGTCATCCCAGGTCGAGAGCCGCGCGACGCCCACACCGGCGACCTGCGCCTTGATGCCCATGGTCTTGCCCGTCGCCCACTGGGTGAACAGGAAGGCCGGGCCGGCCTTCTTCGACTTCGCGCTGATCGCGAAGCCCGGCGTGTAGGTCGGCGGGATCTGGCCGCCGGGGCCCTTCGGCACCAGCGCGTACCCGACCTTCCCCTTGACTTTCGACTTGGTCTCGTCCTCGTACTGGCTCAGGAAGTTGATGCCGTCTTCCATGAACGCGACCTGGCCCTGCATGAAGGCGGCGGTCACCTCGGACCAGTTGAAGTTCACCACGCCGGGGACGCCGTACTCGCGGTTCATGCGCGCGTACCAGTCCAGCGAGCCTTCGCCGGCCGGCGTGTCGAGGGTTGCTTTGCCGTTCTCGAAGTACTTGCCGCCCCAGTTGAGGAACTGGCACGGCCACTGGGTCATGTTGGCGTTCTTCAGGCCGCGCGCGCACCAGCCGTAGACGCCCCCGGACGGGTTGTGCAGCGCCTTGATGGCCGCTTCAAGCTCGGTGTGGTCCGTCGGAACCTTCAGGCCCTTCGCGTCGAGCAGGTCCTTGCGGTACGCCATGATGCTGACGTCCACAAAGGAGGGGATGCCGACGATCTTGCCGTCCGCCAGCGTGACTTCCTTCTTGCCCGGCTCTGGCACGTCGTTCCAGTCGAACTCCGGGCTGAGCAGCTTCTTGTCGGCGATCATCTCGTTCAGCGGCATGAACCAGCCGCTCTTCGAGAACTGGACCTTCTCGACGTGGTAGCTGGCGTTGAAGGCGTCGAGGTTGCCGCCGCCGCCCGCGAACTCGACCACGAGCTTCTGGCGACCCTGAATCTCCGGCAGATCCTCGAACTGGACGTTGATGCCGGTCAGCTTGGTGAACTCGGGGATGTTCTGCTCGATGACGGTGTTGTGCGGGTGCTTGTTGAACTGGACGTTGATCGACTGGCCCTTGAACTGCTGCCAGTCGAAGGCGGCATCGGTGGGCTTGGCCGGATCGACCTTCGCCGGGGCGGCCTGGGCAGCGGCGGCCGGCGGGGCGGTGGTGGCGGCTGGCGCCGCGGCCGGGGCGGCCGGCTTCGCGGCCTCGGCGGGCTTGGCTGCCTCGGCCGGCTTCGCGGCTTCGGCGGGCTTGGCCGGCGCAGCCGTGGGCGCCGGCGCAGCCGACTGCCCGCAGGCGGCCAGCAGCGAGGCGCTCATCAGCCCGATGCTCAGGCCGAGATAGCGGCGACGGGTGATCTTCGGTGCAGGACGTGACATCTGATGCCTCCGCCATTGGAGTGCCGAACCGACGGAGCAGGCCCACCAGACCAGGGGTGCGCGTGCTTCGTTGTCGATAGGGTGGATCGTACCAGTCCACTGATTGATGGACAATCGTTCAAGGCGATGTGGCGGCGGCTCAGGAAGCCAGCGCCCCCTGCTGCTGCCTACCCCGGGACTTCCTGCTCCTCCCCTCCCGCCTGGGCGATCTGGCGAATCGCGAGCTGACACGAGCTCTCAAGGTGCCGTTCGAGGGCGACGACGGCCGGAGCCGCATCGCGGTGGTGAATCGCCTCGGCGAGGGCGTCGACGATCTGCTGGTGTTGCGGCCCGAGCACCTGCAGATCGATGTGCGGAAGCTGCGAGATGGTGAAGACCAGCAGCCGCAGCAGCCGCGTCTGGTCGTACAGGTCGAGCAGGCGTGGCGAGCCGCTCATCTCGCACAGGGCGCGGTGGAACGCGATATCCCGCTCCAGGATCGAGACACGGTCGCCAGACTCACCGGCCCGCTCCATCTCGGCCACCAGTTGCCGCAGCGGATCGAGCGCGGCCTCGGTCAGCCGCCCCTGCTCCACCGCCAGCCGCAGCGCGAACGTCTCGAACATGCGGCGGACGGTGTAGACGTCCTGCACGTCCGCCTGATCGAGCGAGGCGACGTAGCTCGCCTTGTGGCGTGCGCGCACCACCAGTCCATGCCGCTCCAGCACCGCCAGCCCGTCGCGGATCGGCCCACGGCTGAGGCCCATCTCCTCGGCCATGTCCCGCTCGACGATCCGCTGCCCCGGCTTGATCTGGCCGGTCAGCAGGGCGTCACAGAACGCGCGAACGACTTCCTCGTGGAGGGCCGCGACGGGCACGCGCTTGAAGCGCCGGCCGGCCGGACGCCGGGCAGAGATGTCGGAGGATTCGGCGGCCATGCGGGCGGATCGGCCTCCTCGCCGAAGGGGCCGCGGCGCGCGAGACCCCTTGACGGTCAATGGTTAACCATCGACCGCGCGGCGAGTGTAGCAGTGTGCGGCAGCCTCGTCAATGGGGTGTCGATGCGGTCACAGGGCAATCGCATGGCTCCAGGCTGGAGGCCCTCACCCCCCGACCCCCTCTCCCTGTGCGCGGGCGAGGGGGAGGAACGAAACTGCCGTGTGTCTCCCCCCCGCCCGCGCACAGGGCGAGGGGGTCGGGGGGTGAGGGCCTCCCTCGGGGTCGGGGGCTGACTTCCCGACAGTTATTGCGAAGGCGGGTCCACCATCTGCGGAACCCGGAGGTTGAATGACCGAAGGGAGGCAGATGATGGACCCGCTAGGAGGATGGCAAGGATGGG
>JADZEM010000193.1 GCA_020850535.1 Chloroflexota bacterium | reverse complement strand
TGAAACCCCCGCCTACACTCCTGCCGTCGGGAACGGCCGGCACTGGTGCGACTGGCGCGTCGCGCAGCGACGGCAGGAGTGTAGGCGGGGGTTTCAAGCCCCGACCGCCCGTTCCATGATGCTTCGGGGACACCAATGAACATGCAATCGCCCTGCGGCTGTACCCTGGTGCTGGCCGGTGAGGAGATCCCGCTCCTGGCCCGCATCATCTCGGTGGTCGATGCTTACGACGCCATGACCACCACCCGGCCGTACCGCGTTGGGATGCCGGTCACGCGGGCCTGCGAGATCCTCGAAGAGAACCGTGGGCCGCGGTGGGACAGCACGATCGTCGAGTGCTTCCTGGGGTTGCTGAAGGCGGAGGGGCCGGGCTGATCGCGGCGGCCTGAACGACTCTACGTGAATACCGGGTCTCAGATCGGCACGACGGTTCCATCCCCCCGCCTCGCCCGGCCACGTTTCCGTAGGGTGCAGGGTGCGCGCCACGCGAGCGTGTGCGCCCGCCCCCGCCAGAAGCTTGTGACGCCGGCGTCGGTTCAGCCTCGAAGCTGATACCGCCCGGCTGTGGATGGAGCGCGTGTCTGGCCTGACCTCATGGAACTTCGGCAGCCTCAGACGGGCACGGTCCGCTGGGACCATCGTAGCCGTCGTCATCGTTGGCCTGCTGGCCGTCTTCTTCGCCTGGACCGGCGACCAGCAGACCCAGCGCTGGATCACACAGCGCATCGCTCAGCGCGCCGTCTCGGTTCTTGACGAGCAGGTGCTCGGTCATCTTGACGCCAGCGACTTTCAGCAGGCGCGCATCGCCAGCCTCACCCCGACGCTCGACCGTCAGCTTGCCGCCGCACGGACTGCAGACGGGCAAGATCTGCTCCAGGTCAGCATCTACGCCCCGGACGGCACCGTCCTGTACTCGGGGCAGCAGGAGCGCGTCGGGCGCAAGGTGTTGCCGGCCCGCGTACCGCGCCTGGCCGCCGCGCTGGCTGGTACCGTTAACACCCGTGTGCTGTCACTCTCGTCGGCTGACGACGGAGACTTGTCCGGCAGCTACCGCGAAGTGCTGGCGGTCTACGCGCCGATCCGCCTTGGCGACCGGGTGGTCGCGGCCAGCGAGATCTACGCGGATCCCCGGCCGATCTGGCTGACGCGACTCGGCACCTGGTTCGCGGTGATCGGGCCGGTGACCCTCGGGCTGCTGCTGTACATGCGGCGTCGCCAGAGCGAGCAGGCCGATCAGGTCGAGAAGCTGATCGGCGCGGCGTTCTTCGACGCTCTGACCGGGCTGGCGAACCGGTCGCTCTTCAACTTCCGCCTGCAGCAGGCGTTCCACCGCGCCCGCCGTCGGGGCGAGCTGATGGTGGTGATGTTCCTGGATCTCGACCGCTTCAAGCAGATCAACGACACCCTGGGGCATGCCGCTGGGGATCGCCTGCTGGTGTCCGTTGGCGAGCGGCTGCTGGCGAACGTCCGCCCTGAGGACACCATCGCGCGGCTGGGCGGCGACGAGTTCGCCGTGATCCTCGAAGAGGTGCCCAGCCTGGACGAGGCCACTCGCATCGCGCAGCGCATCCTGGATGCGACGCGCCAGCCGTTCGTGCTGGCGGGGCAGGAGCGCATCGTCCACACGAGTATCGGCATCGCCGCGCGCACCCCGCTGCATCAGAAGCCAGAGGATGTCGTCCACGACGCCGACATGGCGCTCTACCAGGCGAAGGAAGGCGGGCGCGACCGGTACGCCATCTTCTCACCTCAGACGCGCAAGCCTGTCGGGCGAGCGTCCTGACGGCCCGGAATTCTGGCATGAATGCAGCCGCTGGCGGCGCGCCCAAGCAGCTCCGAAGCCGAGGCGGCAACCTCGCGCCCGGCCGCGTGCCGCTGGCAGGCCGGTGGACCTCCTCGGACCTGCTCAGCACGATGGCCGTGATCCTGATCATGTTCGGGATCACGGGCTATGCCGTCAGCGCGCGCATCGGGTACGCCGAGGAGAACCTCGACGAGCTGCTCGTCGAGGCCTGGGAACAGAGCGACGCGGTGACCAATCCGGCGGCCGATCCGACGAGGCTGCTCGAGATGGTTCAGTCCGCCATCGAGGATGGTCGGAAGGCGCGTGCCCCCACGCCGACGAGCGCCGCGCAGGCCGCGTCCGCGACCCCCTCGACGTCCCCGGAAACGCCGCCGGCCCAGGTCGGGCAGGGACGCGCGGCGACAGCGCCGAGTGCGGCGCTCGCGCCGAGCGTCGTCGCGACGTCTGGCGTGCCGTTGCCGCCCGTCGCTCCTGGCGGCGTCCCGTTGCCAGCGGCTGCCGCTGCCTCGCCGGGCGCCATCAGTGCGGGCGCGCCGGCGTCCTCGGGCACGCCCGGCGCCGGGAGCAACACGACCGGCCGCGACGACCCCGCCCGCTCTGCGAGCCAGCCGGCGCGCTCCGGGCAGGATGGCAACGGCGCTGGCGGAGGTGGCAACGGAGCTACTGGGGCCGGAGCGGCGCCGGTCAGGCCGCCGGTTCCGCCCACCCGTGAGCGCGCCCAGGGCACACCGCAGCCAGCCGATGTGGGCACCGTCGTGCCAACGGCCGTACCCGGTGAGGAGCTGCCACCTGGCACGGTGGTGCCAGTCGTACCTGCGCCCGCGACCAGCGTGCCGGAGGAGCCGGTCCTCGTGCCGCCAGTGCTCACAGCGCCGCCGGTGGCCACCATACCGCCGGTGGCCACCGTGCCGCCGGAGAACACGGCCACACCCGAGCGCACCGCGACCCCGCGGCGGACCGCGACGCCCGAGCACACGGCGACCGCGCAGCCAACCGCGACGGGCGCGCCAGCCCTGACCTCGACGCCCGTTCCCACGTCTACGCCACCGGCGACCTCCCCGCCGGCTCCCACCTCCCCGCCGATGCTCACGCCCACGCCGGCCCCCACCTCGACGCCCACGCTCACCCCGACCCCGACCTCGGGCTACGTGGTCATCCAGACCAATGCGCCGTCCAGCGGCCTGTTCGTCGTGAACGCCATGCGCCCGGGCGGCTGCGTGACCCAGAACGTCACGGTGTCGAATGTCGGGCGGGCCACGTTCCAGACCTACTCGCTCGCGACCGCGCCGGTGGGGCCTGCCACGCTGCTCTGGACCGACCAGAACAACGGCCTGCAACTGCGGGTGAGTCGCGGCAGCAGCGTGCTGTACGACGGCGTCATCAACGTGCCGACCCTGGATCTGGGGCTGGCGATGGCGCCCGGGGACACCGATCTGCTCGCGTTGTCGGTCTGCCTGCCGGCCGCCGCCAACAACAGCGTGCAGGGGCTGTCGCAGACCGTCTCGATCACCTGGACGGCGACGGCCAACTGAGCAGCGCGTCGGATCGCCAGCCCCGGCCGGGGATCTTTGCACGTCCTGCCGACCATGCCGCCACGTGCTGCTGAGCCGCCACCGGCGCGCTCCCTTCGCCCGAGGCGAGCAGCGGCCTGCGCGCGTGAACAGATGGGAAAGATTTGGGAAAAGAAAGCCGCCCACGTACTCGTCGCGTCCCCGCCCGCCCGGTTCTGGCGTTGGATTGAATGAGGAGCCCGAACGCAGCGTGCTCTGCCTCGGAGCAGGCGTCGCTCGCAGCCGCGAGCGCGACCGGATCCGCTGGCACAGGCGTTCAGGGCGCGGATCACTGGCAGGCGGCCACAACCACAGGCGGCTATCGGCACGACGACCATTCATGTGCTCGCACAGGCATCCGCATTGCACCCCTGCAATTCGAATCACGAGGCACCCCGCATGTACTGGCTTCGCACAGCTCTGCCCATCTTGCCTTACCGGCGTGTCTTCGCGGTGCTGGTGCTGCTGCTGGGCGTGCTGAGCCTTCTGAACGGGCAGGGGACGCTGGCCTACTTCACGAGCACGGCCACCAGCACGGGCAACGTCTTCAACACCGGAACGGTCATCCTCAAGCTGACCGACGCGGACGAGACGCAGTTGTCAGCGGTCACGGCCAGCTTCGGCTCGTCCAGCTTCCGCCCGGGCGACACGGTGGCCGGCTACGTCACCGTCCTCAACACCGGCACCCTCAGCTTCGACTACGGCCTCAAGTACACCGCCACCAACACAAGTGGCACGCTCTGGGCCGCCGGTACGCCGCCCACACTCGAGGTCTACACGGCCGGCTCGACGGCCAACTGCTCCCCGGCGAATGCGGCCGGCGCGAAAACCGGGCTGACCTCGGTCTCCTCAGCGGCGGCGGTGTCACTGTCGGCGGACACGGTGCTGTTCGATTCGGCTGGTGGCACGAAGCGGACCGTGGCAGCCTCTGGCAGCGAGATCCTCTGCGTCGTGGTGGCCTGGACGAACGGCGCAGCCGGGGCGGAGAACGCGCAGATGGGCGCCAGCGGCAATATCGATCTGACCTTCGACGCCCGATAGCCATGCGAACGTCGCTGGTGCTGGGCAGCCGCCTCCAACGCGCCCGTCCGACGATCCTCTGGAACCGCCTGCTGCTGGCGACGGTCCTGCTGCTCGGCGCGCTGACCGGCCTTGTGGAGGGTGGGACGGTCGCCTACTTCCGCGGCGCGGCAACCAGTACCGGAAGCGCTTTCACAGCCGGCACCATCGATATCGCGAACAGCCCGACCTCGGCCCTGCTGACGTTCAGCGACCTCGTGCCCGGCGAATCGGTGACCGCTCCGCTGACGGTCAGCAACAGCGGGACGCTCTCGCTGCGGTACGCCCTGGCAGCCACCGTCACGAACGACGATGGCAAGGGCCTCGGCGCACAGTTGTATCTGGCCGTCAAGTCTGGCGTCACGACCTGCACCAACGCCGGGTTCAGCGGCAGCGGCACATCCGTCTACGGCGGGGGCGGCTCGTCGCCGCTGGGCGCGGTTGGGTCCAGCCTGGACATCGTCGGGACGCCGTCATCGTTCCCGAACGGCGGCCGGACGGTCGCTGCGAGCGCCGGCGAGGTGCTCTGCTTCCAGGTCACCCTGCCGGCTGGCACCGGCTCCGGGTTCCAGGGCGCGACGACCACCGCCAGTTTCAGTTTCACGGCTCAACAGCTCTAGCGGTCAATCGCCACGGGCGAATCGTACGGGGATCAGCACCGATGGACGCAGTACAACAGCTCTCAACCTGGACGCGGCAGGCCTTCCTCGTCGCGCGGGCGGCCGCCGCGGGGTTGCTCCTGCTGCTTGTCGGCGTGATGCTGGCCGGTGCTGCGCCTGCGCTCATCGGCTACGAGTCGTACGTGGTGCTCAGCGGCAGCATGGAGCCGACGCTCCAGGTGGGTGACCTGGCCGTCGTCGGCCCGGTCCGCCCGGAGGATCTGCAGGTCCGCGACATCATCAGCTACCGCACGCCGATTCGCCCGAACGTCGTGGTGACGCATCGGCTGGTCGGGATCAGCACCAACGAGGCCGGCCGGCTCCTCTTCGAGACCAGGGGCGATGCGAACGACAGCGTAGACCAGGTCGAGGTGGACGCCCAGGCTGTCCTCGGACGCGTCGTCTACGGTGTGCCGAAGATCGGGTACCTGGTGCAGTTCGCCCGCCAGCCGCTCGGGAAGGTGGTGCTGCTGGGTCTGCCGGCGCTCTTCCTGATGGTGGACGCCCTGCTGGGCCGACGGACGACTCGCCCGACGCCGCTGGCCACCGAGCAGTTGACCCTCACGCCTGACCTGCTGATGCGCCGGGCCTGGGTCTCGCTGAGCAACGGCCGGCCGGCCGAGGCGGCCATGCTGCTGAACCAGGCGCTGGCGCAGAACCCAGACCTGGAGGATGCCTGGCTGCTGCTGGCCGAGTGTCAGTCCGATGCTGGAGCGCGCCTCACCTGCCTCTGGAAGGCCGTCGCTTCGAATCCGCACTCGATCCCGCTGCGCGAGGCGGCCGACGCGGCCGCCGCCGAGGTGCGCCGCAACGCCACACGCCAGGACGATGCATCCGCCGGGTTGACCTACGGCCATGCGTCCCGCTAGCCGATCCCTGGTCCCGCTGCAGCCAGCAGTCGCTGAGCTTTCCTGGGAGAGCCAGCCGCTGCCGCAGCGGCGCGGCCGGCCTGCTCGGGGTGGGCGGCGAGGGCCACAGGCGGTCAAGGTTCCCCGATCTGGCGGGCAGCAGCCACGGGTGCATCGGCCCCTCGGGCTGGTCACGACGATCCTGTTGGCCGTGCTCCTGTTTGGCCTGGGGCAGACGGCTGGCGAGACGGCAGCGTTCATGACGGACACCCAGTCCGTCAATGCGAACACCTTCAGCTCAGCAGCTGTCTTTGCGCCCTCCGGCGTCTCGGCACAGGCGACAGGGTCTGCCATTGCCGTGTCCTGGTCGGCGGTCGGTTTCAGCGTCAGCGGCTACAACGTCTACCGTGCAACGGCGAGCGGCGGTCCGTACACGAAGGTCAACGGGTCTGTTGTGACCGCGACCACCTACAACGACACCGGCCTCAGCAACGGCGCCTACTACTACGTCGTGCGGCTGGTCAACGCGCGGAGCGTCGAGTCTGCGACGAACTCCAGTGAGGTCTCGGCCACCGCCGACGACTCGCTCCCGTCGTCCACCATCTCTGCGCCGGTCAACGGCGGCTACGTCACGACGACGCCATACTCCGTTACCGGGACGGCGAGCGATACCGGCTCGGGCGTCCAGAAGGTCGAAGTCAGCACGGATGGCGGGGCTACCTGGAACAACGCCACCGGCACCACAAGCTGGACCTACTCCTGGGTCTGGGCCGCGAACGGCAGCTACACGGTCCAGTCACGGGCCACCGACAACGCCGGCAACGTGCAGTCGCCAGTGACCAGCGTCACGGTGACGGCGGACGGCGCCGCGCCGCACGTTGTCCCGCCGGCGTACCCGGCCGATGGGACGACTGGCTACGACATCAATCGTAGCGTCTCGGTCTGGTTCAGCGAGCAGATGAACCAGTCCAGCGTGCAGTCGGCATTCTCCCTGAAGCGGTGTACCACGTCTGCCTGCGTCTCATTCAGCTCGACCTGGACCGCGCCCACGAACGGCGCGATCTCCTGGCAGGGCGCTGGCGGCAACATCATGCGCTTTGAATCGAGCGCCAACATGACGGCCAGTGCGTGGTACCAGATCTCGGTGACCACAGCGGCGCAGGACCTGTCCGGGCGGGCGCTGGCCTCGGCGTTCACCTCGACATTCCAGACGAGCGCGACGACCGACTCCTCGGCGTCCTCGCTGACGATCTCGGCCCCGACATCCGCCACCTACACCTCGGCCTCGACCTACACGATTACCGGCACCTCTTCGGCCCTCTGGATGCGGGCGTACCGGGACAACGCTCCGACCGGCAGCTTCGGCGTCGAGGATACGCTGGCAGCATCGGCATACGCCTACAGCGGCGCGTCGAACTTCTCGCTGCCGGTGACGCTGACCAACGGCACCGCCAACCGATTCATCGTGACAGCTACCGACGCCGCCAACAACGTCTCGACGCCGGAGTACCTGCCCATCATCTATCAGGGCGAGACCAGGACGCTGCTGACCGGCGGCGACGTCGTCGAGGGCAACTCGAACATCAATATCTTCCTGCCGTATCTCGGCGACTCGAATGGCAACAACTCAGCCACCGTTCGCTGGCGCACGCCGGCGGTCGGTGGCACCTACGGGGCGGCCGTCCCGGTTGCCCGCTACGCCGACTACTTTGGCCACATGATCACCGGACTCTCGCCCAGCACCAGCTACCGCGTCGAGGTCACTGTGAACGACGCGGACGGCTTCGCGATGGGCACGTCGGTCAACACCTGGGACGTGACGACGTCAGCGGGCTCCACCTCCGGCCTGATCAGCAGCATCAGCTCGGGCAGCATCCGGCTCGCGTCGCGCTCGGGCCAGACCTCTACCTTGAGAGCCGACGTGACCGGTCTGGCGAAGTACGTCCAGTTCACGATCAGCACCGGTACGGCGAAGGTGTCATCCTGCCTGACGCCGAGCGGCGGCATCGCAACGTACGCCTGGGACGGCTCCGATGGCGCGGGGAACCCTGTCGGAGACAGCTCCTACGCCTGGCACGCCACTGCGTATCCCACCAGCGCCACGGGCTGCAGCGGCACGGCTGAGACGATGAACGGCTACATCTACGTCTCCAATCCGGAGAGCATCGCGATGTCGCCGCTGCCGGCCGCCGTGACGTTGGGGGTGGGCGAGAGCGCCTGCGTGACGGCGACAGCGCGGAACCGCCAGGGCTTCCTGGTGGAGGACGGCGCGGCCATCACCTTCAGCCTGAGCAGCAGCCCGGCCGGTGGCTCGTACACGCTGACCCAGCCGGCCACCGGCAAGATCGGCAGTGCGGCGTCTGGCTGCTCGGCTCCGGCTGCCGGCAGCGGACAGGCCGTCGCCAAGGTGACGGTCAACACGGCGGTGCCCAGCAGCATCTACGTCACCGCCACCATGAACACCCAGCTGAGCGGCACGACGCTGACCACGGTCTCTGGCTCGACCTCGCTGAACGATCCGCCGTCCACTCCGGAGGCGCTGGAAGTGGCCCTCGTGCAGCAGGGCGCGGCCGCCGTGCTGACACCCGCGCGAATGGCCGCCTCCCCTCCGGCCGCCGCCGGTCTGGGCGTACGGTTCCAGCCGCCCGCTCGCAAGGGCACGGCCAGCGGCTACCGGCTGCTCATCGGGACGGCGCCCGGCGCGTACACCCGCACCGTTGACCTTGGGCCGAACACGGCCGGCAGCGTGACCGACGGCCTGGTGCCGGGCACACGCTACTACGTCGCCGTGCAGGCGTACAACAAGGTTGGCGTGGCGAGCCGGCCGTCTCCCGAGCGCACTATCCTGCTGCCAGCCGACACGGCGGTCACGACGCTGGAGCTGCAGCCGGCCGCCGGGCGCGGTCCGGTGGCGCTGACCGCCGGCCAGAGCTTCTCGGTCAAGGTGACGGCGAAGAACCGGGCCGGGCAGCCGGTCCCGAACGCGCCCATCGGTATGAGCGGCCCAGCCGGCCTGCGGTTCGATCCCGCGCGCGGCGTCACCGGGCTGGATGGCAGCCTGACGGTTCAGGTCATGGTGGAGGTGACCCAGACGCGCCCGGCGATGCTCCACGTCAGCAATGGGGCACTCGAAGGGACGTTGGAGATCCAGCCGTCCGGCGTGCTGCCCACGACGACCACGACGGTGACGGCCACCACCACGGCCACCACCACGGCCACCGTCACGCCGACCGGCACGCTCCTCCCCACGCAGACGATCTCGCCCACGGCGACGACGACGCAGACCGCGCAGCCAACCCTCACGGTCACGGCTACGGCCACGCTGGCGACCTCGACGCCGACACCCACCCCTCCGCCGACCGTCTCGCCGACAACCACGCCGGTCAGCACGACCTCGCCCACGCCGACCACGGCGCCGACGGTCCCGCCCACGGCGACGGTCCCGCCCACCCAGACCGTGCCGCCGACGCCGACAGCTCAGCCCTCAGCTACCGCGCCCGCCACGGCAACGGCGCAGCCAACCAGTACTGCTCACCCGACGAGCACGCCGGCCGCTACCGCCACCGCGCTGCCGACGCTGACCCGCACCCCAACGCCGGCCCCGACTGCCCTGCCGACGGTGACGGTGGGCGCTGCTGCCACACCCGCGCGGTCGGCTACGCGCGCCCCAGATCCAACGGTGCGGCCCATCCCCAGCGAGCCAGTACGAAACACCCGCTGAGGGCCGCTGTCGGGTGAGGGCCGCTGTCGGGTGCTCAGCGCCGCGGGCGGCGTGAGAACCTACTGGCCTGTCAGTCGCGAACTATTGGGTTGGACCCCTGCCGACGCCTCCCTCGTCATCCCGAGCGATACGAGCCTGCGCGTGAAGTCGAGGGATCTTCCTCGCGTAGCTACAACGGGTAGATCCCTTCACTCCGCTCGTTCCTCGCCGCGGTCGGGATGACGACGGGCACTGATCGACCATGCGATTGACACCTGACAAGACATGACTGCAAGCCGGCCGTGCACCTGCCGGACGTCCTGGTGACCACCGAGAAGGGTGGTCGGTCGGCATGCTGACAGCCCCGCCTGGTGACGTCAGCGGGCGCTGGCGGCTTCGAGGATCGCCACCACCGACGCCTGCCCTTTCCGCCGGGCGGTGAAACCCCCGCCGACAGTCATTCGGTCGCTGCGCGACGGAGGACCGGAACCACCGTCGACCGGTGAGACAGGAGCGTCGTGGGGCGGCAGCATGATGGTAGGCGGGGCCTTCAAGCCCCGACGAAGCGACGAGCCGTGCACCTCATGCAATCGCCCGTCGGCCTGGGCCTCCTGGTACCCGGGCTGGCTGGCCGGGGCGGTCAGACGCGCGGCTCATGACCGCGTTATCCTCTTGATAACGTCCCGCTATTGGACGGTTACCCTGGTCGATGGTACCCTCCCCTGCAACCGCTTGCTTCAGGCGCGGTCCGGGAAACCGTGTCCACATGGTGAGCAGCGGCCGAGCGTCGACGCCAGGGTAGGCGTCGCCCACCCCACACTCCTGTCAATGACGAAGCGGAGGGATGGACATGCGTCCGCGATCTCGGACCATCACGCGCCGGACGATGCTCACGACCGTGCTGATGGGCGCGACCGCTGCCCTGCTCACCGAGGCGACTCGGCCAGCGCTCGCTGCGACCCCTGGGGTTGCCACGCAGCCGTTCGAAGCGCCGAAGCAGAGCACGCCGTATCAGGTCAGCTTCCTGACCACCCAGACGAACCCGGCCGACGTCAAGATCTACGAAGATCTGGCAACGGCGTTCAACGGCACCGTACCGGGCGTCACCGTCAAGATCACAGCCGAGTCCGGCACCAACATCGACCAGAAGCTGCTGACCTACTTGACGGCCGGCACGCTCCCGGACATCGTCCAGACCAACGACAACTTCGCGAAGCCGTACAAGGACAACGGGATCACCCAGAACATGATCCCGTACGCCGAGGCCAGCAGCTTCCCCTGGCGGGACTTCGATCCGACGTTCCTCAACCTCGGCATCGTGGACGGCGAGCTGCACATGCTCCCGAAGCAGGGTGACATCATCCTGCCGTACATCAACCTCCGCATGGCGCAGGAGGCTGGCGTCACCCCGCCCACGAGCTTCAACCCGGCCACCAGCCCTGACGGCTGGACCTGGGACGAGTTCGAGACGATGTACAAGCGGCTCACCGTGGACATCAACGGTCGGCGCGGCGACGAGGCCGGCTTCGACAAGGACAACGTGGCCGTCTACGGCCTCGCGTTCAACGTCGATCAGTGGTACTCCTACGTGCCGATGGTGCTGGCCGAGGGCGGCACCTTCGTCTCGGACGACCTGACCCGCGCCACCATCAACACGCCGGCCGGCATCGCGGCGTTCCGCAAGCTGACCCAGCCGATGGTCGATGGCTACTGGGCGCCGCTGACCCTCATCCAGACCATGAACAGCCAGGCTGGCAACGTCTTCGCCTCCGCGCAGGCGGCCATGACCTGCCATCAGCGGCTCTGGTGCCCCACCTTCCGCTCGAGCCTGCTGCCGCAGGGCGACGAGTTCGACGTCCTCCACTTCCCGAAGGGCACGACGCGCCGCGTGACGGGCATGGGCACCTTCGGCTTCGCGCTGACGGCTTCCTCCAAGAACGCCGAGGCGTCCTGGAAGTTCCTGGAGTTCATGTACGGCGAGCAGGGCACCCAGATCATCACGTCCTCGTACTCGGCCGTGCCGGCCATGCAGCGGTTCTACGCCAGCCCGTTCTGGCGCGATCTGCCGCCCCCGCCCTACAACAACGCCGCCTTCGTGGACTCGTTCGCGTACGGGACGACGCCGCCGCGCATCCCGTTCTACTCGACGGGGCCGTTCCGCCAGGCCGTCACGGACGGCATGGTCGCTGTCGCCCTCGGCAAGTCCACCGTCGAAGAGGTGGTGGTGAGCGTCGAGGCCGAGCTGAACAAGATCCTGGCGGCCCGCCGCTAACATCGTCGCTCAACGCGTCTACCGTTGCTGGGGCCGGGCTTCGTGCCCGGCCGCCTGCGTCTCGTTCACGCTGCGCCGCCCAGCCGCACCGCCCTCGCCGGCCACCCTGCTCCATCCGAAAGGACACCCGTGAGCTCGACGCTCGTCCAGCCGACACGTCAGCCCGCTGCCGCCCCCCGGCCGACTGCCGTCCCCCGCCCCGCTGGCGGACGGCTGGCCCGCCGCGAGTGGCTGTGGGCGCTGCTCTTCCTCGGTCCGAACCTCTTCCTGTTCCTCTCGTTCACGCTCTTCCCGATGATCTTCGGGTTCGGCGTCAGCTTCTTCCGCTGGACGATCATCGAGCCGCCGGTCTTCGTCGGCCTGGACAACTACGCGCAGTTCTTCGTGGGAGACCCGCAGACGCCGCAGATCGTGCGGAACTCACTCTACTACACGCTGGGGGCGCTGCCGGTCTCGGTGCTGCTGCCGCTGGCGCTGGCCGCGCTGCTGAACACTGGCATTCGCGGCACCGGCTTCTTCCGGGGCGTCTACTTCCTGCCGCTGGTGACCTCGGGCGTGGCGGCGGCGATCATCTTCAAGTGGATCTATGCCAAGCAGGCCGGACCGCTCAACCAGCTGGTGGGCCTGTTCGGCGTGGCGCGCCAGGACTGGCTCTTTGACGAGACGCTGGTCATGCCGGCCCTGATCGTCACGGCGATCTGGCACCGCGTCCCGCTCAACATCATCTTCTACCTCGCGGCGCTCCAGGGGGTGGACCGCACCCTCTACGAGGCGGCTCGCATCGACGGCGCGAACCGCTGGCAGCAGTTCCGCTACGTCACCTGGCCGATGGTCACGCCGACGACGTTCTTCGTGCTGATCATCACCACCATCGCCCTGCTGGTCGGCGCGTTCGACATGATCCGCGTGATGACGGACGGCGGCCCGCTCAACGCCTCCAACGTGCTGGTGTTCAACATCTGGCGGACGGCGTTCGTGAACTTCCAGATGGGGTACGCCTCGGCGATGGCCTACATCCTGTTCGCGGTGGTGTTGGCGTTCACGGCCCTCCAGTGGGTCATGCAGAAGCGGTGGGTGCACTACTGATGGCCGCGGCAACCTCCGTCGTGATGCCGCGCCGGCCGGCCCGGCGCATCCCCTGGAACAGTATCCTGATCTACGCCGCCCTGATCTTCGGCGCGTTCTTCATGGTGATGCCGTTCCTGTACATGCTCTCGACCTCCCTCAAGCCGCAGAACCAGGTCTTCATGTACCCGCCGCGCTGGATCCCCAATCCGATTGTCTGGGCCAACTACCCGACGGCGGCCGTCCGCCTGACGCTGATGGCGTTCCTCAACTCCGTGATCTTCACCGGGGCCATTGTCATCGGGCAGGGGCTGATCACCACGATGGGCGGCTTCGCGTTCGCCCGGCTCAAGTTCCCATTCAAGAACGCGATCTTCCTCTGCTACCTCGGCACGATGATGATCCCGTTCGTGGTCACGATGATCCCAACGTTTGTCATCGTGGCGCGCCTCGGCTGGCAGGACACCTACCAGGGGCTGATCGTGCCGATCCTCGCGCACGGCGCGTTCGGCACGTTCCTGTTCCGCCAGTTCTTCATGACGATCCCTGATGAGATCGGGGATGCCGCCACGGTGGACGGCGCGAACCCGTTCGACATCTACTGGCGCATCTACCTGCCGCTCTCCAAGCCCGCCATGACGGCCTACGGCGTGATCACCGCGCTCTCGGCCTGGAACATGTACATCTGGCCGCTGATCGTGGTGCAGACCAAGGAGCTGCGGCCCCTGACGCTGGTCATCGCCCAGTTCGCCAGCCAGATGAACTCGGAGCTGCACATCCTGATGGCCTGCGTCACGCTGAGCCTGCTGCCGATCTTCCTGCTCTACGTCATCGGCCAGCGGTTCTTCGTCGAGGGCGTCACGATGTCTGGCATCAAGGGGTAACCGCCCGTCATCATGGGCTGGTCGCCCCTACTCGATACTCGCAAGTTTGTCATCCTGAGCATAGCGAGCTTGCGAGCGCAGCGAAGGATCTCCCGAATGATCGCGTCAGCGGGTGAGGTCCTTCGCAAGCTCAGGACGACATGAGATCGTGCGGGCCGCGCCCGACGTGTCGCGCCTCGTGCCTGGAGGAACCGACAGATGAGCAAGATGCGGCTCGGGTTCAGTGCCTGGGCGATGCGCGAGCGACCGGTTGACGAGCAGCTAGCGATTATCCGCGATGCCGGCTACGCCAGCACCTGCCTGGTCTCCGGCCCGACGTTCCCGCTGGACGCCGTCACCATCGACGCGGCCGAGAAGAAGCGCATCCGACAATTGCTGACCGCCTCGGAGCTGGAGCTGTCGGCCATCGCCGGGCACGCCACGCAGCTGGAGCCGGACCCGGACAAGCTCCGCGCCAACGCCGACCGCATCAGGGCGACCATCGACCTCGCCGTCGATCTGGCCGGCCCGGAGGGGCCGCCCTGCGTCGTGTCGATGGGGTACGGCACGCCCGAGACCTACGAGCACGACAGGGCGCTGCTGGCCGAGCGCTTCGGGGCGCTGGCCGAGTACGCCGGCACGCGCGGCGTCACGCTGGTGCTGGAGCCGCACGTCGGGCAGGCGATGGACGCGCCGGAGAAGGTCGTCTGGCTGATGCAGGCCGTCAACTCGCCCAGCTTCAAGCTCAACCTCGACAACAGCCACTTCGAGTGCATGGGCCGCGACCTGGACGACTACCTGCCGATCTTGATCCCGTACGCAGTCCACACGGACCTCAAGGATCAGCGCGGCATCTGGCCCAACCATGAGTTCCTGGTGCCCGGCGAAGGCGACTTCGACTACGCTCGCTACCTGACGGCGATGGAGAAGGCCGGCTACGAGGGCTGCGTCACCGTCGAGATCAGCGTGATGGTGCAGCGCCGCCCGGACTACGACCCTGCCGAGGTGGCGCGCCGGTCGTTTGCCGTGCTGCGCGCCGCCGAGGAAGCGTCGGGCGTCTCGTTGATCCACCGCTAGCGCCGCCCCGCCCCCGGATGTTGCGCGTGACCCCCCTGGCGCGGCCGGCCGTCGCATGGGCCGGCCGTCGTTCAGGCAGCCGCCGAGTCGGTATCATCGGTCTGACCTCGTGGAGGGGAGACGGATGGCGCAGACGGTGCTCGTCCCGCTGGACGGTTCGGAGGAGGGCCTGCACGCGCTGCCCTTTGCCAGGGCGGCGGTCCGGATTCTCGGTGGGCGGATCGTGCTGCTGCGCGTGCTGCCGACTGGCGGCGCCACCGGCGACGCCGACACCATGGCGCAGCTTGACGGGCTGGTGCGCCTGCTGGCCAGGGAGAGCATCCAGGCCGAAGCCTTTGTGCGTCGTGGCAGCCCGGAGGACGCGATCCGCTCGATGACGACCGGGGTGGGCGCGAGCCTGATCGTGATGGCCAGCCATCAGCGCCGAGGGCTGGACCGCTGGTTTGGTGGGAGCGTGACCGAGTCGGTGATCCACGGCGCACGGGTGCCGGTGCTGATGGTGCCGCTCGAGGGTTCGCCGGTGCCGGCCGACACATCGCCAGCGCGCGTGATGGTGCCGCTGGACGGCTCGGCCTTTGCGGAGGCTGCCGTTGCCTATGTGCGGGAGCTGGCCTCGCACCGGCCGCTGCAGGTGTTGCTGGCGCGGATCGCCCGGCTGCACGTCGTCTCGGTGGCCGGCATGGTCCTCGAGCCGCCAGACCTGGCCGAGCGCGTCAAAGCCGAGGCCGCCAGGATGGACGATCTCGCGGCCGTACTCCGCGCTGACGGCATCGACGCCATCGTGAAGGTCGTCCAGAGCGTGCACCCGGTGGCGGCTGCGCTGCTGGAGCTGGCGTCGCAGTTCGAGGCCCACGCCATCATGATGGCGACGCACGGCCGGGGTGCGCTGGCGCACCTCGCGCTGGGGAGCGTGTCGACGGCCGTGCTGGAGCAAAGCACGTTGCCGGTGCTGCTGATTCCCGGCCCGCGGTCGTAGCTTGCCGGGGGAGCAACATCGGGGCGGCCGAACGCGCGTGCGCCAGCCAATCGTATCTGTGCAGTCTCTCCGTACCGATCTACGAGAAATCCTCGCTCACACGTGAGAGAATATGCACGAATCTGTTTGAGGGCCGACACTCTCTTGGTACGACCGCCAGTGTCGTAGGTGGTGTGGCGCGGTGTGACCGAGTGCTGTCGCGCCACGGTGCGCGGAGGTGAATGGGTCGTTGGCTGGTCCAGCGTGAACCGCGCGCGGCGGGTGGGGCGCCCTCACTGCGTGCAGGACCATCCACGAATGCTCGCCCTTGTGGCGAAACACGCTCCACCGGTGCGCGGCAGTCGATGAAGGGGTGGTTCGCCGCGCGGGACCGGCATTCAGCCAGCGGACGGCATGCGTGGAGGCAGGCCGCCCACCTGGCGCCGGTCTGACGGGAGGCGGGGCGTGCTGGGGGGGCTATGTCGTCATATGAGCGGCTCGTGCCATCGACGTCGTGGGACTACGGAAGTCACCCACGTATTCTGATCTGCCTGTTGGGCGCGATACGCATACTCAGGGATGAGGAGCCGCTGACCATCCGCCCTGGCGGCAAGACCGAGGCGTTCGTGACGGCCCTGGCGCTCCGTCCCGAGCAGGGCGTGCTGCGCGCTGCGCTGATGGATCGCATCTGGGGCCACGTCGAGCCGACGCTCGCCGCGCAGTCGCTGAACAGCCTGGTGTACAGCCTGCAGCGGCGGCTTGGCGATCTGCCGGGGGGTGAATCGCCCATCGTCTCGGGCGAGGGGCGGTATCTGCTGAACCTCCCGGCCGGCGTGGACGTCGATACGCGCCTGTTCGAGCGGCTGGTGGACGCGGGCAACACTGCCCTGCGACGCGGCAACCGGGATGCTGCTGACGAGGCCCACCGTGCGGCGATGTGCCTGTACCAGGGCGACATCCACTGCGCCATCGACGCGCACGATATTGTCGAGCGCGAGCGCCTGCGCTCGATGCAGCTGGGCGTGCTGGCCCGGCTCTCGGAGAGCGCATTCGAGCGCGGCGAGTACGCCGAGTGCCTCGCCTTCACGATGCGCCTCCTCGCCGCCGATCCGTGCCGCGAGGACGCCCACCGCCTGACCATGCGCTGCTACGTTCGGCGGGGCGAGCGGGCCCAGGCCCTGCGCCAGTATCGCCTCTGCGAGGGGATCCTGCGGGCCGAGTTCGACACCACGCCGGAGGCCGCGACCGAGGCGCTCTTCGACCGGGTGCGGCTGGCCCCGGACACCGTGTAGCGGCCGCCACGGCGGGGCAGCCGCCCCGCCGTGGCGGCCACCGTGAGGGCGTGTCCTCAGCCAAATCTCACGACCATATCGACGGCGTCTCAGGCGGACCGCACGAGAACCTGGGGGACTTCTCAGGAGAACCTCACGAAACCCTCACGGTGATGTGCGAGACTTGGTCAACGGGTTCCCGTGACCGCCGCGTCAGGAGCGTCGAGCCGCACCTGATGGCGCGCGGGAACCCCCAGCGGTTGCCGCGCCCTTCGCACTGAGGCGAGACGGGCGTTGGCGGGGCCGGCGGCGCGTGCCGGCCGACTGGGCCGCGAGTGTGCGGGGGCGTCCCGCTGCTGGCTGCCGGGGGCAGCCCGCTGCCGGACTCTGGGGCGGTCTGCTGCCGGACACCGGCGGCATCGGGCCGGGCCACGTGCGATCCGGCCGCGCGCTGCCGGGCGTCGACGTGGGGCTCACCATCGACGTGCGGGGAGGGGAGACGATGCCGACCAAGAAGGCCCTCATTGTCGCCATCAACGATTACCCGGGCGAACGGAACGATCTGCCGAGCTGTCTCGACGATGCGCGCGCGTTCGGGCAGATCCTGCTCGACCGCTACGGCTTCGATCAGAACGCCATCGAAACGTACTTCGACGGCGCGGCCACGCTGCAGACCGTGCGCGACCGGCTGATGAACTGGCTTCTGAACGGCGCGGCGGCTGACGACCGGCTGGTCTTCTACTACTCGGGGCACGGCTGGCGCACCGAGCGCGACGGCGTCCTGCGCGAGTGCCTCTGTCTCTACGACGACTTCCTGTTTGACGATGAGCTGGTCCGCACGTCTCAGGGCCTGCCGCCGGGCGTCCTGACCGTGGTGCTCGATTCCTGCCATTCTGGCGGGCTGTCCAAGCCGTTCTTCGTGGAGCAGGGCGGCGCCGAGCTGACCGAGAACAAGGTCTGGCGGCCGGACGCGAACCAGCAGGACGCCGTCACCGTGGCCGAGAAGTCGTTCACGCCGATCAAGCCGTTCGGGCGGCCGGCGATGCTGATGAGCGAGCCGCCGCTGACGGCCGCGAAGACGTTTCAGACCGACCGTCTCAGCCGCGACGCCGAGCTGGCGCAGGCGTCCGACCCGGAGCTGTACCCCGTCTCCGATCAGAGCGACGCTGCCGACGCAACGGACCTCGAGCTGAACGGGCTGCTGCTCAGCGCGTGTCAGGCCGATCAGACGGCCGCCGCCAGCACCGCCGCCACGACGACCCAGGAGCCGCCCGCGCGGCTGTCCGCCTTCACCTTTGCGCTAAGGAGGTCGCTTGATGCCCTGGTAGCGTCCGAAGGGAGCGTCGAACAGATTTCGGCTGGCCGATTGCTCGACACAACGGCCCAGGAGCTGAAGCGCCTGGGATTCAGACAAACGCCGCTGCTGCAGGAGACGAGCAAGTCTGTCGGACTCGGCGCGTACGCGTTCATCACCCTGCGGCCCATCGGCGGCGCGCCTGCGCCAACGCCGACCGGCCCGGCCCCGTCCACGGGGACCACGACGACGCCGACCTGGCTGACACCCGACTTCCAGCGGCTGCTTGAGGAGCTTTCGCGGGCCCTCAGGCCGGCCGACAGCACGCCGACCGAGCGACAGCATGCATATGCGGGGAGGACATGATGGCGACGATGTACGGCACGAGCACGCCGACTGGCTACGGTGCGTACGGGTGGGGCATGGCTTCGGGCAGCCAGGACGCCAGCCAGGACGCCAGCCAGGAGAAGTTCTGGGGGACGATCACCCGGTGCATCCCGATTGCCGTGCAGCTGGGCCGGACGCTGCTCGCGCAGCAGAAGGGCGCTGGCGGCGGGGCCGTCTCGGTTGACGATCTGGCGCAGGACAAGAACTTCCTGCGGATTCTGCAGTCGCTCCTGCCGATTGCCGCGCAGGTCGTGCAGAGCCTGGACGCGCCGAGCGGGATGTCGTCGGACACCGCGCCGACGCCAGGGCCGGACCAGGAGAAGTTCTGGGGGACCATCGCGCGGCTCGTGCCGATTGCGCTCCAGGTCGGATCGCGGCTGCTGTCCCAGCAGAAGGGCGCCTTCGCCGGCCCGGCCACTCTCGACGAGGTGATGCAGGACAAGGGGTTCCTGGACATCCTGCGGACCATTCTGCCGATTGCGAGTCAGGTCGTCAACGCCCTGGACGAGCCCGGCGGGATGGCCTCCGACACCGCGACCCCGGCGGCGACCACCGGCGCCGAGCAGGAGAAGTTCTGGGGTATTCTCGCGGCCGTCATTCCGGCGGCGGTGAACCTCGTCACCTCGCTGGTGGGCGGGCGCAAGGCCGTCGTCTCGGCCGACGACATCGCCCAGGACAAGGGCTTCTTCGACATTCTGCGGGCGGTCCTGCCGATCGCGGCGCGAGTCGTGCAGAACCTGGATGCCCCGGCTGGCATGGCCTCGGATGCGCCAGCCTCGCCCGAGCAGGAGAAGTTCTGGGGGGCCATCGCGCGGCTCGTGCCCGTGGCGATCCAGATCGGATCGCGGCTGCTGGCGCAGCAGAAGGGTGCGTTCGGCGGGCCGGTGCAGGTCGAAGAGGTCGTGCAGAACAAGGGCTTCCTCGACGTGCTGCGGGCGTTGCTGCCCATCGCGACCCAGGTCGTCGGCAGCCTCGACCAGCCGGGCGGCATGTCCGGCGACATGGGCAGCGGCTCGGCCGGCCAGGCCGGGATACCGTCGGCGTTCGCGTCGGCGTTCCGCTGATCGTCCTACCGGTTCCGAGGCGGCCCATCAGGCGGGCCGCCTCACCTTCGCACCGCCCCTCCCAGATGCCGATCCGGGCCGGGGGCGGCGAGGGAGCCCGTGTCAGACTGCCAGAGGCTCGACGCCGCCAGCCGATTCGATCGATCACGGGGGGAGAAGATGTCCGCCGCAGACACCAACGAGCGCATCGTCCGTCGATTTCTTGACCGCGTGGTAGCTGCCCTGTCGCCGGAGATCGCCGCCGAGCTGGTCTCCGCCGACGCGGTCGTGCACGACCGGCTGCCCGGCCAGCCGCCCGGCCGCGAGGGCATCGTGTGGCTCTCGGAGCTGGTCAGCCGCGCTTTCGGGTATCTCGACGTCGAGGTGCAGGATCTGGTCGTGGCCGGAGACCGGGTCGTTGCGCGCTGGACGGCGAAGCCGGGCCAGAAGCGTGGCCGTGGCTCGCGCGATCTGACGATCACCGGCATCGACATGTTCCGCCTCGTCGATGGCGCGATCGTCGAGTACGGGAGCCAGTCGAACCTCGGCGCCGTGCTGGAGCAGCGCGAACCGCGTCGTGACGCCGCGCCGCTGGATGTCGGATCTACGGTGGCCGCGGAAATACCCGCTGACGAGGCGGTGGCTGCCGACGATGGGCAGACCGCTGAGCTGTACGCGGCCCTCTCCACTCCGGCCGCCCCAGCCGACGCAGCGCCTGCACCGCGCAACACGCTCCGGCGCGGCAAGGCTCGGTACGATGCGCCCGCCGCCGACGCCGACGCTTCGCCTGATGCGAGCCTCAGCCCGATTGACCAGGACCGGAAGGCGTTCCGAGACAACCCGGATCTGGCGAAGGGCCTCACCCTCAACCAGGAGTACCGGTACTGCTTCATCAAGAGCCTGGTCGATCCGAACCTCGTCCGACCGGTCATCTACACGCCACGCAACGCGGTGGAGGACGACCGCGTCTTCGCCATGGCCGAGGCCGACATCATCCTGGGCGAGGTCCAGGAGATGACGGCGATCACCGACGCGCTGCAGAACTCCGATCCCTCTCGCGGCGCGGGGTTGATGGCGGCTGGCGTGGCGATCACCGGCGACCGGTATCGCTGGCCGAACGGCCGGGTGCCGTACGCCATCGATCCGGCCCTGCCCAGCCCGACGCGGGTCGCCAACGCGATCAACCACTGGCAGCAGCGGACCGGCGGGCTGATCCAGTTCGTCCAGCGGACCAACGAGACGGACTATGTGACGTTCCGGCGCGGCGGCGGCTGCGCCTCGTCGGTCGGGCGGATGGGCGGACAGCAGTTCGTCGAGCTGGCCCTGACCTGCACCACGGGCAACGTCATCCACGAGATCGGCCACACGCTCGGCCTGTGGCACGAGCAGAGCCGGGAGGACCGGGACCGGTTCGTCAAGATCATGTGGGCGAACATCCAGCCCGACATGATGCACAACTTCTTCCAGCACATCACCGATGGCGACGATATCGGGCCGTACGACTACGCCTCGATCATGCACTACAATGCGACGGCGTTCAGCAGCAACGGCGCGGCGACCATCGTGACGCCCCACGGGGAGTCCATCGGCCAGCGGATCGGCCTGAGCGACGGCGACGTGGCGGCGGTGCGCGCCCTCTACGCTGGCCGGGCCGCCAGCCCGGCCAGCAGCGGCAGCAGCTGGTGGGAGTCGCTCGACCGGGCGCTGCCGCAACTGGTGGAGGCGTTGCGCGGCGTCATGGACGAGTCCGAGGTTCGGGCTGCCGTGACTGGGGGGCTGACCGCTGGGACGCCTGCCGGGACGCCGGCCCGTGCGTCGTCAAAGGTGGTCGAAGCGGCTGTGCGCTGACGTGCCGATCCGGGAGCGGCCCTCACTCCCCTGACAAGTGAGGGCCTTCCTGGCCCGAGGCGCGTCGGCGCCGCCAGATGCTGAGAACGAGAGCCAGATGAGAGCGGGATCATGGGAAGCGGATCAGCGGCACCAACCCCTGTGCTCGTGAGCGGCGCTGTGCGCTTCGACAGCAGCGCGCCGCCATTCGATGGGGCAACCCTCCGCATCAAGCTGCGCGACGTGACGATGGCTGGCGCCGCGGCTCAGACCGTGGCCGAGCAGGTCATCAGCGGTGTATCGGTCCATCAACCCGGCGCAGGCGTCCCGTACGAGCTACGCAGTGCGTCCAGGCTGGAGCCGGGGCGCGCCTATCTCGTGGAGGTGCACGTAGACCTGAACAGCACCGGCCAGATCAAACAGGGCGACTTCATCACGATGGCCAGTCATCCTGTTCCGATCACCCCGACGCCGGCCCGGGTTGATGTCCAGGTCCATCA
The DNA here is from genome assembly GCA_020850535.1 of Chloroflexota bacterium. Classification (NCBI taxonomy): domain Bacteria; kingdom Bacillati; phylum Chloroflexota; species Chloroflexota bacterium. The sequence continues at coordinate 4,905 of JADZEM010000193.1, read as the reverse complement.
GATCGGGTAGGGATGGTCGTCCAGCCGCCGCCAGCACGGATCGTGTCGAATGCCTCCTGGAAGCGCCAGCCGTCTCGGAAGGTCAGGTAGCGATCCCGCGGCTGGCCGACGATGTCCCCGACGAAGTCTCGCGCCAGCGCCGTCCACTTCCGCTGGAACTCGTCGCCCACCCGCGGGTGCGCGTCCAGGATGCGTTGAGGCACGGGCAACTCCTCCCATTGGTCGGCCGGATCACCCGCGCGGTGCAGGCGCACCGAGTATGAGAAGTGCCCATCCGCCAGGAGGGTGCCGCCGGTCCCGTGGAAGCGCCAGCCGTGCGGCGGCCAGGCGGCCGGGTGACCCGTCGCCGAGATCGAGACCTGGGCCGAGGCCGCCGGATCCCGCGTGCCGATCCGTAACAGCGCCGTGAACCCGCTGTCCGAGTCGCAGTCCCGCCACTCCAGACGTTCGGCCTCCTCGGGCGTGGGACGCATCGCGCCGCGCAGGCGGAAATCGTGGATGTCGGGGACAAACGGTGCGCGCTCGCGGACCCGCCGCGTCTCGCCCACCGCCGCCTGCAGCTCCCCACCCAGGACGCGCTGCAAGATGCCCAGCCAGTGCGGCAGGGCGTTGTGGAGCAGGCCGCCGCCAAGCTCCACCGAGTCGTACCAGGACCACGGCGTCAGGGGGTGGATGTGACGCCGGAACGTCCCTTCGACCTCGCCCACCCGCCCGATGACCCCGTCTCGTACCAGCTCCGCCAGCCACTCGACGCTCGGATCGTAGCGGTGGGTGGCCGCATAGGCGTGCTTGACTCCCGCCGCTGCCGCGCGCTCGTACAGCCGGCGGGCAATGGGGGCGTACGGCGCCAGCGGCTTGTCCGAGTAGACGTGGCAGCCGGCGTCCAGCGCCGCGTCGATGACCTCGGCGTGCGCGCCGGCCGGCGTCGCGACGGCGACGATCTCCGGCTTGATCTCGGCCAGCGTCTCCCGCCAGTTGGTCGAGGCGCGCGGCACCCCCAGCTTGTCGGCCATCGCCTGCACCGCCGAGGGCGTCCGCGCGCAGATCGCCTCAATGGCGACGCCGTTCTCACGCAGCGCGATGGTGTGGCCCTCGCCGGCGAAGCCCGCCCCCACCACCACCGCGCGCAATCCTGAGCCGTCTACGTTTCCGCTGGTCATGGTCGTGGCTTGTCCAGCACCTTTTGCGCCTCCTGGTGGACCTTCTTCATGCCGTCGGCCGGTGTGACCTTGTTGAGCCAGATCGGGTCCGAGTTCTGGCCGAAGGCATCGTTCAACTCCTGCGTGCGGACGTTCCACGGCTTCGGCTCCAGGAACGGCTTGCGCTTCTCCGAGAGCGCCGTCTGGAACTCTTTCAGGCCGATCATCTTCTCTTGCAGGCCCGGATCGCTCTGGACGTCCGGGCGCGCGCCCGGCCCGCCGGCGTTCAGCGCGACCTTCTCAATGCCGATGTCCTTCGCCGTCATGAATCTTGCGATCTGCCAGGCCACGTCCGGGTTTTTGGAGTTCGCCGTCACGCCCACGAGGTCGCTCTGGGAGTGGTTGCCCATGATGCCCGTCGGCCCCTTCGGCAGGAGCGCTGCGCCATACTTGAACTTGCCGGCCACCAGCGGGATCAGGAACGTGCCCGTCCAGAGGGTCTGCTGGAGCATTGCCAGCTTGCCGCCCGCGAACATGTTGGTGTCGCTGCCGTTGGCGATCTGGTCCGGGGCCGGGTGGGCCTTGTGCTTGTAGATCAAGTCCTGGATCCACTCCACGGCCTTGATCGCTTCGGGCTCGGCCAGCCGTGACTTCTTGCGCTCCTCGTCCAGCACATCGCCGCCGAACGAGCGGATGATGATGTGGTGGGCGCCACTGGCTCCACCGTACCCGAAGATGCCGTCGGCCGGTTTGGTCAGCTTCGTCGCCTTCTCGACGATCTCGTCAAAGGTCGCGTTGGTGGCGTCCGGGTACTTGACGCCCGCCGCGTCGAACAGGTCCTTGTTGTAGTAGATCAAGACGGCCTGGAACTGGTACGTCTCCGGCAGGGCGTACAGCTTGCCGTCGAAGCGGCCATTCTCGACGGCCGCCGGGTAGTACTGGCCGAGATCGAACTTCTCGCCGTCCACGAACGGCTGGATCTCGCGGTACAGCCCCTTGTTCGCCATCTCCGGGAAGAAGCGGCTGATATCGACCACGTTGTCGCCGATGGTCTTCGAGGCGTGCAGCGCCGCCAGCTTGACCCAGTACTCGTTCGTGGCGACCATCGTCTCCATCTTGATGGGGGTGGTCGGGTTCTTCTGGCTCCACTTCTCGGCGTAGGCAGTGAAGTGGTTGGCGAGGTCACCCTGGCGGCAGTGGAAGACCAGCTCCTTCGCGCCAGCCGCGACCGGGGCAGCCGGCTTCGCGGCCTCAGCCGGCTTGGCTGCGTCGGCCGGCTTCGCGGCCGGGGCCGCTGGCGCAGCGCCAGTCTTCGCGGCGGCGGTCGCCTCGCTTTGCGCGGGCGGCGGGGCGCAGGCCCCCAGGAACGAGCTTGCCGCCGCTCCCATGCCGATCCCCAGCAGCGTACGACGGGACAGGGTTCGCATCGTCGTCCTCCCTCAGCCCTTGATGCCGGACATCACCGCGCCACGCACGAAGTAGCGCTGGCACACGAAGAACAGCCCGATCACGGGCAGCGTCATCAGCGTGGCGGCGGCCATCAGCAGGTGATCGCGACGGAGGCCCCCTACCACTGCGCCGCCCGTCGCCGAGCCGACCGACTGGAACTCGCGGATCCCGACCGCGAGTACCAGGTTGTCCTTCGAGTTCAGGAAGATGAACGGGCCCAGGAACGCGTCCCAGTTCGCGATGGCCGTGATGATGGCCGCCGTCGCCAGGGCCGGAATGCAGAGCGGCAGCAGGACGTACCAGAGCGTCTGCAGGTAGCTCGCGCCGTCGACCAGCGCCGCCTCGTCCAGGTCACGCGGGAGCGACATGATGAACTGGCGGATCAGGAAGATGTTGAACGCCCCGCCGCCCAGCCATTGCGGCACGATCAGCGGCAGCAGCGTGTCGATCCACCCGATGTTGAAGAAGAGCAGGTACTGGGGAATGATGGTGACCTCGACGGGCAACATGATCGTGGCCAGGGTGATCAGGAAGAAGACGTCTCGCCCCGGGTAGCGGAAACGGGCGAACGAGTACGCCACCAGCGTCGCCGACGCAACCGCCCCGATGGTCCCCACGATGGTGAAGATCAGCGAGTTGAGCAGCCAGGTGCCGAACGGCACCACCCGCCACAGCTCCAGGTAGTTGCCCCACTGCGGCGTGTACGGGAGCAGCGGCGGCGGGAAGAGCACCAGTTCGGCGGGCGTCTTGAGCGAGCTGGCGAGCGTCCAGATGAACGGAAACATCGCGAGGAGCGCCAGCGTGATGGTGACGGCGTGCAGGATCACCCGCCGACGCAGGCTGTGCTGCCGCCCGACGTGCTCGCTGCCGGCAACTGGCGTGCGCTCATCGGCCAGCTCGACCATCAACGCGCTCACCTGGAATCCTCCCCCTCGTAGTAGACCCAGTGCCGCGACAGCCGGAACTGCGCCACGGTGAGCAGCAGCAGGATCAGCGTGAAGATCCACGCCAGCGCCGAGGCGTACCCCATCTCCAGATACTTGAAGGCCTGCGACCAGATGTGCAGGGCGATGAACCACGTCGAGAAGGCTGGCCCGCCCTGCGTCGCGATGAACGCGACGGTGAACACCTTGAGCGCTGCGATGATCCCGAGCACGAGGTTGAAGAACATCGTGGGGGAGATCATCGGCAGGGTGATGTGGCGGAACTTCTGGACCGCGCCCGCGCCGTCGATGTCCGCCGCGTCGTACAGCTCCTGCGGGACGCCCTGGAGTCCGGCGAGGAAGATCATCATGCGGTTGCCGCCGATGCCGGTCCACAACGCGATGACGATCAGCGAGGGCATCGCCCACTCCGTCGAGCCGAGCCACTTCGGCCCGGTGATCCCAACGAGGCTGAGCAGGTAGTTCACCAGCCCCACATCTGGCTGGAGCAGCCACGTCCAGAGGATCGCCACGGCCACGGCCGGGGTGAGGCTCGGCAGGAAGAAGAAGGTCCGGTACAGCGAGGTGCCGCGCAGCCGCTGGTTGAGCAGCAACGCCAACAACAACGACCCGAACAACGCCAGCGGCACCGAGACGACGGCGTAGACAAAGGTGAGCTGGAGCGAGCTGAGAAAACGGTCATCACTGGTGAACGCGTTGACGTAGTTCTCCAGGCCAACGAAGCGCGGCGGCCGGGCCACGTCGAACGCCGTGAACGACAGCGCGGCCGACGCCACCAGCGGCCCTGCCACGAACAGCAGGAAGCCGATGGCCCACGGCAACAGCAACAGGTACCCGGCAAGCGCCTCACGACGACGTGCGCGCGACATCCGCGCACCAGCGCGCGACGGGCTGACTTCCAGCGCCACGGGAGTTGCCATACTCACCTCACCGTCAACGTTGACGTGGTGCGCTGGTGAATATAGTTTCCTCTCAGGACCGATGCAAGAGACTCATCTTAGAATCCAGGGCGATTGCATGTTGATGTCGTCGTGCCGCCGCGTCGGGGCTTGAAAGCCCCGCCTACCATCCTGCAGTCGCTTCGCGACGCCCCGGTCTCACCAGACGACGCCGTTTCCGGTGTCCGTCGCGCAGCGACTGCATGCGTGTAGGCGGGGACTTCAGTCCCCGACCGCCCGTGCCATGATGCCTCGGGAACACCAATGAACATGCCATCGCCCTGAGTCACGAACCGGGGCAATCGCATGTTGATGTCGTCGTGCCGCCGCGTCGGGGCTTGAAAGCCCCGCCTACCATCCTGCAGTCGCTGCGCGACGCCCCGGTCTCACCAGACGACGCCGTTTCCGGTGTCCGTCGCGCAGCGACGGCGTGAC